>CAYZQZ010000236.1:0-6443 GCA_964480235.1 uncultured Reyranella sp.
CTGCGCGACTGGCTCGATGTCGAGCGTCACGCCGGACGATGGAACGGCGATGCGCCCGCCCCGAAGCGGCCGCCGGAAGTCGTCGATGCGACCAGCAAGCGCTACCTCGAGGCCTATCGCCGGCTGACGGGCATGGAGCTGAAGGTCTAGGCGTTCTTCCCCATTCATATGGGGAAGTGGCCGCGTCTTGCGCGGGCGATGGGGTCATGACCCCTCCGTCGCGGTAAGACCGCGACACCTCCCCATCTGAATGGGGAGGAATCTCTACCGCGGCGGCAACGTCACCCGCGAATCGCGCAGTCGCTTCTCGAGGTAGGGAATTCCCTTGTCGTAGCGGCCCTTCTGGCAATCCTGCATCGCGCCCACCGTGTTGAGGTCGGGACCGCTGCGGCCATCGCCGCCGGAGCCGCTCACGAACTTGTTGGCGAGCGCGGAAAGTTCGGCGCAGTACTCGGCGTCGCTCTTCTGCGCCGACGCCGCGGTCGAGACCAGGACGAGAAATGCGGCGAGCGCGGGCAGGGATCGGGACATCGCGGTTACCGCGGCGGCAAGGTCACGCGCGAATTGCGCAGGCGCTTTTCGAGCACGGGAATGCCCTTGGCGTAGTTGCCCTTCTGGCAGTCGCTGATTGCGTCCTGCGTGAAGAGGTCGGGAAAGCTCTTGCCGTCGCCGCCGCCCCCGCTCACGAACTTGTTGGCGAGCGCGGTGAGCTCGGCGCAGTACTCCGCGTCGCTCTTCTGGGCCGAGGCGGCGGTGGACACGAGGACGAGAAGCGCTGCTAGCGCCGTCAGGCGTCGATGCATGCGAGGGTCCTAGGCTTCATCCGCTCGAAGTTCAAGAAAAGCCTCCTCGGGCTGAGGTCCGTTCGGGACGAGGCAGCCATCACCGCGGCGGCAGGTTGATCTTGCCGTCGCGCAGCTTGTGTTCGAGCGTGGCGATGCCGTCCTTCGTGTCGCCGTGCTTGCACTGCTCCAGCGCCACGATCATGTCCGGATCGGGCTTGCTCTCGCCCTGGATGGCGCGGCCACGATACTTCACCGCCATTTCGAAGAGCAGTGTGCAGTAGGCAAGATCGTCCATCGCCGCACCGGCCGGACGGGGAGCCAGCGCGGCCGCGAGCAGGATCGGGACCAGCAGCACGCGAAACGCGAATTTCATGGGTGCAAAAGCATGAACCCGCGGCATGACAATTGCACCTCGCGCGGTGCTAGATTTGACTGCGATCACGGGGTTTTGAGAGGGGGAGGAATTACCATGCGAGCCAGCAAACTGATGGCTTTTGCCGTCGCCGCCACTTGCCTCATCGGCAGCGGTCTCGTCGCCTTCGACGCCGCCGCCCAGCAGATGACCGCGGTCACCCAGCTCGGCTGGCTGCGCAACGGCGAATATGCGCCGATCATGATGGCCGAGGCCAAGGGCTTCTTCAAAGAAGAGGGCATCGACCACAAGATCGTCGATGGCGGCCCGGGCAAGAACCCGATCCCGATCGTCGCGGTCGGCCAGGCGCAGTTCGGCCTTGCCACCAACGGCATGACGGTGGTGACGGCGCGGCTCGCCAAGGATCCGGTCGACATCGTCGCGGTCGGCACGCTGTTCCAGCAGGCCCCGACTTCCTATCTCTCGATTGCCGCGCCCGGTGCGCCGGCCTCCAAGCCCGCCGACATGATCGGCAAGACGCTGGGCACCCAGGTCGGCACCGAGTTCCTGTTCGCCGCCTTCGCCAAGAAGACCGGCATCGACGCCTCCAAGGTCAAGGTGATCCCCGCGCAGGCGACGGTCGAGCCGCTGATGGCCGGCAAGATGGACTACTTCCTCGGCTGGATCGTGAACCAGACCTACGCGATCGAGCAGGAATCGGCCAAGGCCGACGCGCCGCCGACGGTGAAGGGCAAGGAGTGGCGCGCCATCAAGCTCAGCGACTATGGCGTGCGTACCTATACCGACGTGATCTTCACCTCGGGCGACACGCTCAAGAAGAATCCCGAGCTGGTGAAGCGCTACCTGCGCGCGGTGCAGAAGGGCATGCAGTACGTCATCGACCACCCCGACGAATCGGTCGAAATCCTCGCCAAGTTCCCCGGTCAGGTCGAGGACGCCAAGAAGCTCGCGTGGCGCTTCAAGCTGCAGAACACCCTGTTCCAGAGCGAGTTCTCCAAGAAGAACGGCCCGCTCACCATGGATCCCGCGGTGTGGACCGACATGATCGACTTCCTCAAGGACGGCGACCAGATCCCGAAGACCGTGCCGGTCGCCGAGGTCATGACCAACGACTTCTTCGTGAAGAAGTGATGCGACGCATCCCTCATATCCCTCCCCATTCGGATGGGGAGGTGTCGGCGTCAAACGCCGACGGAGGGGTCATGGACCTGTGTTGCGAGAGGGGCTTTGACCCCTCCGTCGCGTCCGCGTTTTCGGGCTACGCCCGTAAAGCGCATAACCGCGCCATCTCCCCGTACGACGGGGGAGGAGAATAATGGCCGCGCCTATCTCCATTCGCGGCGTCAGCCGCCGCTTCGGCGAGACCTGGGCGCTGCAGGCCGTCGATCTCGAGATCGCGGCCGGCGAGTTCATCGCCCTGGTCGGCCCGTCGGGCTGCGGCAAGACCACCCTGCTGCGCATCGTTGCCGACCTGGTCGAGCCCTCCAGCGGCGAGGTGCGGATCGGCGACGTCTCGGCGGCCGAGGCGCGCCGCCGCCGCATGCTCGGCCTGGTCTCGCAGCGCCCGGCGGTGCTGCCCTGGAAGCGCGCTATCGACGACGTGCGCTTCACGCAGAAGATCGCGGGCAAGGTAGGGCTCGACCCGGCCAAAGTGCTGCGCGAGTTCGGTCTCGCCGGCCACGAGACCAAGCGCGCCCGCCAGCTCTCCGGCGGTATGCTGCAGCGGGTCAACATCGCCTCGGCGATCGCACACGATCCCTCGGTGCTGCTGATGGACGAGCCGTTCGCCGCGCTCGACGAGATGAAGCGCGAAGAGATCGGCGAGTGGTTCGACCGCGAGCTGGCATCGCGACCCAAGACCGTGCTGTTCGTCACCCATCACATCGACGAGGCGGTGATGCTGGCCGACCGGCTGCTGGTCTTCTCGCCGGCGCCCGGCCGCGTCCTGGAGGTCGTGTCGGTGCCGGTGCCGCGGCCGCGCGATCATGCCTTCCGCCAGGATCCGCGCTTCGTCCAGATCGCGGGCCACGTCCGAAGCCTGCTGATGCACCGGTCCGAGGCCGCCTGACCATGGCCGACGCAGCCCTTCCGGGGACGATCGCGGCACCGGCGCCGAAGCGTTCATGGTTGCCGCTGGCCGGATTGATCGTCCTGCGCATCGCCACGCCGATCGCCTCGGTGATGCTGCTCTGGTATCTCGCGATCTGGTTCTCCGGCTTGCCGGCCTTCGTGATCCCGCGCCCCGAGCGGGTGCTCGAAGTCCTGTGGGTCGACCACGCCTTCATCTTCGAGCATTTGATGGCGACGCTTCAGGTTGCGGCCATCGGCTTTCTCTGGGCCAACGTCGCGGGCATCGGGCTCGCCGTGCTGTTCGACCTGCTGCCGCCGACCCGGCACATGCTGATGCCGGCCGCGATCACGCTGCGCAACGTGCCCTATATCGCGCTGATCTCGGTGCTGATGCTGGCCTTCGGCGATTCGATCCTGAGCAAGACCGCGATCGTGGCGCTGGCCGGCTTCTTCCCGGTGCTGGTCAACACGCTCCAGGGCCTGCGCTCGGCCGACGAAGTGCAACTCGATCGCATGCGCATCCTCAATGCCAGCTGGTGGCAGACCTTTAGCCAGGTCCGGCTGCCCTATGCCCTGCCGTCGATCGTGGCGGCGCAGGAGATCACCGGGTCCGGCTCGATCATCGTCGCGGTGGCGGCGGAATGGATGATTTCCTCGACCGGGCTGGGCTACGTCATCAATAACGCAATGCAGAACTACCGGGGCGACAAGGTCTATGCCGTGGCGCTGCTCGCGACGGCCCTGTCGTTCCTGATATACTCATTCGTCCACTGGCTCGGACGGCGGCTCGATTGGCGGGCCGGCGACCCCCGCCGGTAGGCATCCCTCGGCAACGGAGGCGGATATGGCAGCAGGTCTTTCGGCACCCCAGGATCGGATCCCGCCGCAGGCGATGCCGTCCAACGTTCCCATCGTCGACATCTCGGCCCTCTACGGCAACGACCCGGCGGCCAAGAAGGCCGTCGCGGCGAAGATCGGCGCGGCCTGCGACGAGATCGGCTTCTTCTATGCCACCGGCCACAACGTGCCGGTCGAGACCATCGATCGCGCGGTGGCGGCAGCCGACAGGTTCTTCTCCCTGCCCGAGGCCGAGCGTCTGAAGGTCAAGGCCGACAAGAACAACCGCGGCTATCGCGAGGTCGGCGACGTCGTCCACGCCAACGGCAAGCTCTCGGCGCGCGACAGCTTCGATCTCGGCTTTCCGGTCACCGAGGACGATCCCGAGGTGAAAGCCGGCACGCCGCTCTACGCGCCCAACAAGTGGCCCGAGGTGGCGGGCTTCAAGGAGGCGTTCGAGGCCTACTACGGCGAGACCTACAAGCTCGGCATGAAGATCCTCGAGGGCTTCGCGCTGCATTTCGGCAAGCCGGAGGACTTCTTCACGAAGCACTTCACCAAGCCGGTCGCCGACATGGTCGTGAACCACTATCTCGGTGCCGCCGGCCTGCACATCTCCGACCAGGCCTCGGGCCCGCACACCGACCACGGCATCGTCACCATCCTGTGGCAGGACAGCCTCGGCGGCCTCGAAGTGATGGGCAAGGACGGCGAGTGGAAGCCGGTCACGCCGATCCGCGGCAGCTACGTGATCAACATCGGCGAGCTGATGAAGCGCTGGACCAACGGTCGCTTCAAGGCGACTGTCCATCGCGTCGTGCACCTGCAGAACAAGTCGCGCTATTCGATGCCGCTGTTCTGCAATCCCAACTTCCGCACCACCGTGGACCCCCGCGACCTCGGCATCAGCGACGCCGACGCCAAGTACGAGCCGGTGATGTCCGGCGACTTCCTGCTGGGCAGGTTCAAGGCCACCCGCAAGCTCTGGGGCGCCCAGGACAAAGAGAAGATCATTCAGGACGACAAGCTCGTGGAGCAGGCGGCGCAGTAGCGCGTTGCAAAGCAACGCGACGGCGGACCCGTAGCGCTAGGAGCGCCCCGCGCTCCGGTTGCCGTGCAGCGGCAAAGCGCAGGGTTCGCACGGCAGGTATTGCACGAAGCGTCTGCCTCAACGCCTCATGACCCCTCCGCCCGCTCGTGGCGCTTTCGCCGCCGAGGGCGCCGAAACGCCTGCGCGGGCACCTCCCCATTTGAATGGGGAGGAAGCCCAGAAAAGAAAAAGAGCGGCACCACCGATGCCGCTCTTTCCCTACGCGTACGCTACGCTCTCGGACAAAGCCCCGTTACCCGCGCACAACCCTCGCCATGCGCATCTCGCGCAGCCAGAGGTACCCGACCGCCAGCGGCACCCACCCCAGCCACCGCACGGCGTTCAGGATCAGCGCCCCGCTGTCCGTCGCCTCGAGATACCGCGCCTGTACCGCGAAGGCGCCGGCAGCCACCTCGAAGGCGAGCAGCCAGACCAGCAGCGCCGGCAGCAGCACGACCAGCGGTTTCATCCGCTCGCCAAGCCGCGCCGACCACCACGGCGACAGCGACAGGCTGAACACCAGCACCGCGACCACGAACTTCGTGGCCGGATGGTTGGCGAACCAGCCCTGCAGCATCGGCTCGCGCACGATCATGGTGTAGCCCGTCCAGGCCAGCACCGCGCCGCCCAGCAGGATCACGGAGGGATAGCGCTCAACCAGACGGATCACGAGATGGCTGCCCCACACGATGATCGGCACGCTGATCGCGAGGCCGAGCACGATCAGCACGATGCTGCCCGAGGCAGCTCCGCCGATCGCCAGCACGTTGTCGACGCCCATGACCGCGTCGGCGACCACGATGGTGCGCAGCGCGCCCGCGAACGACTGCGCCGGTGCCTGGGCGAGGTGCTTCTCGGCCGCGCTCTCGTCCGGTTCGAGCAGCTTGCGCGCGATCCAGATCAGGGCGAGGCCGCCGGCCAGCATGAAGCCGGGCAGGTCGAGGATGTAGACGACCAGAATGGCCATCAGGGCGCGCACGGCGATGGCGCCGAACGTGCCCCAGAAGATGACCTGCCTTTGCTTGTTTTTGGGCAGGTTGCGGGCGACCAGGCCGATGATCAGCGCGTTGTCGCCGGCCAGGACGAGGTCGATCAGGACGATGGCGAACAGGGCCGACAGGAAGGCGGCCGACAGAAACTCGGGCATGAAAAATCTCCGACAAAAGACAGAACGAAAGGTTCAGCAGTCTTCGGTCAGAGCTTGATCGGCACCTTGTCGATGGGGCGCGGCGGGGCGGGGCGTACCGGGGCCAGCAGCAGGCCGGCACTCACCTTCAGCACGGCGATC
>CAYZQZ010000237.1:0-6441 GCA_964480235.1 uncultured Reyranella sp.
AAGATAGATGATGTTCTTGAACAGCTGGCGCTGGCGGGCGTCGGTGTAGGTGGCGTTGCAGATCGCCGTCAGCGGCACGCCGATCACGTTGATGTCCTCGCGGAACATCGACGACGGCATCGGCTTGGTCGAATCGTAGAACAGATAGCCGCCAGGCTCGATTTCCTTGACGTCCTCGGCCCATGTCTGCGGATTCATCGCGACCATCATGTCGACGCCGCCGCGGCGGCCGAGATAGCCCTTCTCCGTGACGCGGACCTCGTACCAGGTCGGCAGGCCCTGGATGTTCGACGGAAAGATGTTGCGCGGACTGACCGGCACACCCATGCGCAGGATTGACCGCGCGAAAAGTTCGTTGGCGGACGCCGATCCGGAGCCGTTGACGTTGGCGAACTTGACGACGAAATCGTTAACGGCAGCTATTGCTTGCGGCATGCGTGCTCCGCGTGAGTCATTTCCATGTAGTACTTGCGCATGTCCCATGCGCCGGTCGGGCAGCGTTCGGCGCACAGGCCGCAATGCAGGCAGACGTCCTCGTCCTTGACCATGACGCGGCCGGTCTTGAGATCGCCGCCGATGTAGAGATCCTGCGTCGGGTTCATCGCCGGAGCCATCAGGCGGGTGCGCAGGTCCCTTTCTTCGCCGTTGTCGGTGAAGGTGATGCAGTCCATCGGGCAGATGTCGACGCAGGCGTCGCATTCTATGCAGAGCGTCCCCGTGAAGACCGTCTGGACGTCGCAATTGAGGCAGCGCTCGGCTTCCTTGAAGGCGAGCTCGGGATTAAAGCCCAGCTCGACCTCGGCCATGATGTCCTTCAGCGCCTCTTCCTTCTTGCGGTGGGGCACCTTGAAGCGATGGTCAATGGTCGGGGCGTTGTCGTAACTCCACTCGTGGATGCCCATTTTCTGGCTGACGATGTTGACGCCCGGCGCCGGACGCTCCTCGACGTTCTCGCCCGACAGCATCTTGTGGATCGAGATCGCCGCATCGTGGCCGTGCGCGGCCGCCCAGATGATGTTCTTCGGCCCGAACGCGGCATCTCCGCCGAAGAACACCTTCTTGTTCGTGCTCTGCAGGGTGGTTTCGCCGAGCTTGGGCAGTCCCCACTTGTCGAACTCGATCCCTGCGTCCTTCTCGATCCACGGGAAGGCGTTCTCCTGGCCGATTGCGACCAGAACGTCGTCGCATTCGTGGAACTGGTCGGGCTTGCCCGACGCGACCAGCGATCGGCGGCCCTTGTCGTCGTACTTGGCGACGACTTCCTCAAACAGCACGCCCTTGATCTTGCCGCCCTCGTGACGGACTTCCTTCGGTACGAGCATGTTGAGGATGGGGATGTCCTCGCCCATCGCGTCTTCCTTCTCCCAGGGAGACGCCTTCATCTCCTCGAAGCCGGAGCGGACGATCACCTTCACATTCTCGCCGCCGAGACGGCGGGCGGTGCGGCAGCAATCCATCGCGGTGTTGCCGCCGCCCAGCACGATCACCCGCTTGCCGACCTTTGTGGTGTGGCCGAACGAAACCGAGCTCAGCCAGTCGAGACCGATATGGATGTTGGCCGCGGCCTCCTGGCGACCGGGCACGTCGAGGTCGCGGCCGCGCGGCGCGCCGGAGCCCACGAACACTGCATCGTAGCCCTGGGCCAGCACGGCCTTCATCGAGTCGACCTTCTCGTGCCGGAACTCGATGTTGCCGATGCCCGTGATGTAGCCGACCTCTTCGTCGATCACCGACTCAGGCAGGCGGAAGTGCGGGATCTGCGTGCGGATGAAGCCGCCGAGCTTGGGATCCTGGTCGTAGATCACGATCTCGTAGCCGAGCACGGCGAGATCGCGCGCCACGGTCAGGGAGGCGGGACCGCCGCCGATGCAGGCCACGCGCTTGCCGTTCTTCTTCGGCGCCTTGGGCATGGCGGCCTTGATGCCGTCGTCGTCCTTGTAGTCGGCCGCGACGCGCTTGAGGCGGCAGATCGCGACCGGCTCCTTCTTGCCCTTCACCAGGGTCTCGTCCTCGACACGCGAGCGACGGCAGGCCGGTTCGCACGGACGGTCGCAGGTGCGGCCGAGGATTCCCGGAAAGACGTTCGACTTCCAATTGATCATGTAGGCGTCGGAGTAACGCCCGTGCGCGATCAGTCGGATGTATTCGGGAACGGGAGTATGCGCGGGGCACGCCCACTGACAGTCGACGACCTTATGGAAATAGTCCGGATTCTTGATGTCGGTCGGCTTCAAAACTGAACTCCAGAGGCGGCGATCAAGCCGCGGCCGATCTTCGCTGAATAACGGTTCATGGTACCCCAAAAGGGACCCGCATTGGGTATATTCGTGCCCCGTCCGTCAAGCCATCTACCCTTTAATTGCTTGGAATATCTCGTAAATCCCCACTTGTTGCGGGGATATGTCAGTCCGACTGCGGCCGTTGCTGGTACTGCCGGGGCGAGGCTCCCGCCGCACGCCGGAACATGGCGCTGAAGGCGCTGACACTGTCGTAGCCGAGGTCGAGGGCCACTTCGGTCACGGGAGCGCCGCCACCCAGACGACCCATCGCCTCCAGAACCCGCGCCTGCTGCCGCCAGGCGCCGAACGTCAGGCCGGTTTCGGCCACGAAAAGGCGGGCGAGGGTGCGCGCGCTCGCGTTGGCGGATGATGCCCATTGCTCGAGCGTACGTGGGTCGCCGGGGCTGGCGAGCAAGGTCTCGCAGATCAGGCGCAGTCGCTTGTCACGGGGCATTGGTAACTGAAGCGGCAACGTGCCGGCACCATGCAGTTCGGCGAGCAGGAGTGCCACGACATGGCCGGCGGGGCCGGTCTCGTCGTAGCGCAGAGGCAATTCGGTGGCGCGGATGACGAGCTCCCGCAACAGCGGCGAGACCGGGAGAACACGACAGGTCCCTGGCATGCCGCGCGCGGCGTCGTCGCGTAGATAGAGCGTCCGCATCGTGACGTCGCCCGACATCACGATGCTGTGGCGCACGCCGGTCGGCATCCAGAGGGCGCGCTGCGGCGGCACCACCCATACGCCGTCGCCGGTAGAGACGCGCATCGTGCCGGCGGTGGCGTATATCAGCTGCGCGCGTTCGTGACGGTGCGGCGCGATCTCGAAGCCCGACTTGAAGTCCTTGGGCATGGCCGCGACCGCGCGCGGTACGCGCTGATAGTCGGCCGGATCGGTCGACCGCGGGCTGCGGATGGCTTGGCGGTTTCACGACATAGGTTGGCAATCTAGCGCAAGACAGCCAAAGCCGTCCTGCCTAATCTTTGGGCCATGAAGCTCAGCAGCCCGACCTCCCTCCTGCTCAATCTCGGTCACGCGATGGACCACTGGGTGATCGCGATCTTCCTTTACACGGTGAGCGTGATCGCCGGTGTCTGGGGGGCCGACTGGAAGGAACTGACGCCTTACGCCTTCGGCGCCTCCTTCATGTTCGGCGCGGGGTCGATCGTGTCGGGAAAGCTCGGCGACCAGTGGGGTCGCCGGGCGATGATGATCATCTTCTTCGCCGGCATGGGCGTGTCCTGCCTGCTGATCGCGCTCTGCCAGAACAAGTGGCAGATTGGCGCCGCGCTCACCGTGATGGGCGCCTTCGCTTCGATCTACCATCCGGTCGGCATCCCGATGCTGGTGCAGAAAGCCGACAAGCCGGGCTTCGTGATCGGCGTCAACGGGCTGGTCGGCAATCTCGGCATCGCGATCGGCGCCAGCCTGTCGGTGCTGCTGGCGACGCGCTACGGCTGGCAGATGGCCTACATCGTTCCGGGCGTGGTCAGTCTGGTCGCCGCTGTCCTGTTCGTGATGTACGTGCCAAAGGAAGAAGAGGCGCCGGCCAAGCGCAAGGCCAAGACCCTCGATCTGCCGCCCAGCGTCATGGCGCGCGTCTTCTTCATCATGACCTGCGCTGCGGTCACCGGTTCGATCGTCTTCAATTTTACCACCAATGGCAATGGCGAGATGCTGAAGGCGCGCATCGACTGGCTGGCCGCCAATCCGTGGATGCTGAGCGTGGCGCTGCTGGTGATCTTCTCGGTTGCCTCGCTGATGCAGCTCGTGGTCGGCGCGCTGATCGACCGCCATCCGCTCAAGAACATCTACCTGCCGATCCTGATCGCGCAGGTGCCGCTCTTTCTGCTGGCCTCGCAGGTCGACGGCTGGGCCCTGCTGGTTGTGACCACCCTGTTCATGGTCTTCGTGTTCGGCGCTATTCCCTTCACTGATGCGATGATCGTCCGCTATATCGACGACCGCATGCGCAGCCGCGTCACTGGTATGCGGCTTGCGATCGGCTTCGGCGTCAGCTCGCTGGTCACTGCCGGCATCGGTCCGTCGGTCAGGGAAGCGGGCTTTCCGACCCTGCTCATGGTGCTGGCCGGCGTTGCCGCCATCACCACGCTCGTGATTTCGTTTCTGCCCAGCGAGAGGAGCGCCGGTATGGCGGCGCTCAAGCCCGCGGAGTAAGACTCCTCCCAAACTGGGAGGAACGAATGCTCAAGCGTCGTGGCGTGCTGGCGGGTGCCGCCGGCTTTACGATCGTGGGTCCGTCGGCGGTGCGCGCGCAGGCGTGGCCGAGCCAGCCGATTAAGATCGTTGTGCCATACATTCCGGGCGGTTCGACGGATACCGCCGGCCGGCTGATCGCCGAAAAGCTGACGCCGCTGCTCGGCCAGCAGGTCGTCGTCGAAAACCGCGGCGGCGGCAATACCATCATCGGCATGGAACTGGTCGCCAAGTCGAAGCCCGACGGCCACACTTTCCTGCTCGGCACCACGACGCTCGCGACCAACGCGGCCCTTGGGCTGAAGCAGCCCTTTGATCCGCTCAAGGACTTCCAGTTCATCTCGACGGTCGTCGACATTCCCGACTTCATCGCGCTGAACAAGGACCACCCCGCCAAGGACTACAAGGCATTCGCCGAGTGGGTAAACATGCAGCCGCAGAAGGTTCGCTTCGCCACGTCCGGGCTGGGCAATCAGCCTCATCTGTGGGGTGAACTGTTCCGGGCCCGTAACAAGCTCAACATGGAATTCGTCGCCTACAAGGGGGCGGCGGATGCGATTCGGGACGTCATGGGCGGTCACGTGCCGCTGGTGATCGACGTCGTCATGCCGGCGGGCCAGCACGCCGCGCAGGGCCGTCTGACCGGCCTGGTGGTTTCCTCCGAAAAGCGCTCGCCCGTGGCGCCCGATGTGCCAACGGTGGTCGAACTCGGCATGCCGGACATGGTGAGCGGCGTGTTCTTCGGCATCGTGGCGCCAGCCGGCGTGCCGTCGCCCGTGGTCGAGCGCATGAACGGCCTGCTGCGTCAGATCATCAAGGATCCCGAGGTCGCGAAGCGCTTCGTCGACATGGGCTATGTCACCACCGGATGCACGCCCGAAGAGTACTACGCCAAGATCAAGTTCGAGACCGAGCGCTGGACCAAGGTGGTCAAGGACAACAACATCAAGGTCGAAGGCTAGGCGCCGGCCCCGCATCGAGGCGCAACTCACGACTGCAAATAAGGGCACTGTGTCGCGCAGGGCCCACTTGCGTGACATGCCGCACCTCCCGACAGTTCTTCGCCTGCAGTTGGGAGATGAAGTGATGGCCATTGGTTCTGCCGTACCGGTGCCGGCGTCGCATCTCGACGCCGCGCGCGACGCCGAACCCGCGACCCTCAGCGCCAATGCCGCGATGGCGGCCAAGCTGCCGTTCGACGACACGCGCGATTTCGAGGCGGCACAGCGCGGCCTGATCGCGCCGGTGCCCGGTGGCGCGGTGACGACCGCGTCCGGCACGGTGCTGTGGAACCTCGGCGAGTACGCCTTCATCGACGGTGAGCTGGCGCCGGCCACCGTGAATCCCAGCCTGTGGCGCATCGCGCGGCTCAATCTCGCCAACGGCCTGTTCAAGGTGACCGACGGCCTCTACCAGCTGCGTGGCTTCGATATCTCGAACATGACGGTGATCGAAGGCGGGACTGGGTTGATCCTGATCGATCCGCTGACCACGGGCGAAGTGGCGCGCGCTGCGCTCGAGCACTACTACGCGCATCGGCCGAGGAAGCCGGTGGTCGCGGTGATCTACACCCACAGCCACGTCGATCACTACGGCGGCGTGCGCGGCGTGGTCGACGAAGCCGAGGTGCGTGCCGGCAAGGTGAAGGTGATCGCGCCCGACGGCTTCATGCAAGCGGTGTCGGGAGAGAACGTCCTGGCCGGGCCGCCGATGGTGCGCCGCGCCCAGTTTCAGTTCGGTCCGCTGCTGCCGCGCGGTCCGCGCGGCCAGGTCGATGCCGGGCTCGGCAAGTCCGTGGCGCGCGGCACACCCGGTCTGATCGAGCCGACGCAACTCATCGTTCGGCCGGTCGAGGAACACACGATCGACGGCGTGCAGATCGTGTTCCAACTGGCGCCGGAGACCGAGGCGCCGGCCGAGATGCACATGTTCTATCCCGAACTCCGC
>CAYZQZ010000238.1:0-6425 GCA_964480235.1 uncultured Reyranella sp.
CATCCGTCGATCGCCAAGTATGTCGCCTTCGAGAACAACCCCGGCGACAAGGTGCAGAGCTACGACGAGTGGCTCGACTTCGCCCGCCGCACCGGCCAGACGACCTATCACGTCATCGGCACCTGCAAGATGGGCAGCGACCCGATGGCGGTCGTCGACGATCGGCTCCGCGTGCACGGCATCGCGGGCCTGCGCGTGATCGACGCCTCGATCATGCCGACCGTCACCTCCGGCAATACCAATGCGCCCACCATCATGATCGCCGAAAAGGGCGCGGACATGGTGAAGCAGGACGCGCAGAGCGGCGTAAAATTGGCTGCTTAGCGCACGTAGACGCACTGCGCGTCCGGCGAGCGGCAGCGCCTGCAGGAGCGAAGCGACCGTGGCTTTAGCCGCGCGGCGGATAAAGCCTGGGGCGCGAGAGCTCGCACCGTGCAGAAAGGGCAAGAACTCATAGCGGCACAGACCGCGCGATGGACTGAGCCGAAGCCATCATCGGGTCCTCCGCAATAGGCAGGGTGGCCCGGCTGCCTTAGACTGGCGCGGACTTTCAAGGAACGCCTGGTTTCGCCTATGCTCGCCGCGCTGCTCTCCTCGAGCCTGGGACAGGTCCTGCGTCTGGCGCGGATTTTCGCCTGGATTGCGGTGGCGGCGCTGATCCTCGTCGCCGCGCTCGTCGCCCTGCCCGGCCTCGTCGACACGCAGGCCTACAAGCCGCGCCTGGCGGCGATCCTGTCCTCGGCGAGCGGACGCACGGTATCGCTCGGCGGACCCATGTCCTTCGAGCTTCTGCCGCAGCCGGTCCTCGTCGTCGGGGATGTGCGGGTGGACAGCGCTCCCGGCGCGGCCGCACAGCCCCTGCTCGAGGCGCGGCGCCTGGCTGTTCGTCTGTCCTGGCAGGCGCTGCTGCAGGGCCGGCTCGAGATCGTGCGCATCGTGCTCGACCAGCCCCGCCTGGCGCTCGAGCCGGGCGCCGACGGCCGGCCCAACTGGTGGTTTCCGGTCCTCGAAGCGGCCGGCGGCGAGCAGCCTCCGTTGTTGCCCCTCACCCTCGACCGCGTGGAAATCCGCGGCGGCCGTCTCGTCAACGCCATCGGGCTGGTCGGTCAGCCGATCGAGGCGCATGCCATCGACCTCGTGGCCACGCTCGACGCCGCGCGCGGTCGCACGAAAATCGAAGGGGCCGCCATCTTCAACGATCTTCCGGCCACGTTCACGCTCGGACTGGATACGGCCGGCGCGGCCGGACCGCCGGTCGACTTCGCCGTCGGCCTGCCCGGCGGCCGCATGACCTTCAAGGGCCGGCCCGGCCGCCGCACCGACGATGATCCGCTGCGCGGCCATTTCGCCGTCGAGGCCGCCTTCCTGCCGGAGTTCGTCGAATCTGTTGCGCTCGTGCTCGGCCGCGCGCCGATCCGGGTGAACGAGGCCGTGCTGCGGCGGATCGAGGCCTCCGGCGACGTCGTGCTCGACAGCCGGCGCCTGGCGATCGATGCGCTCTCCCTCACGACCGAGGGCGAACGGATCGCGGGCAGCCTGCAGATTGCCGCCGACGATGCCGTCGCCGTGAGCGGTCGCCTTTCCGCAGCAACCTTCGATGCCGACCGCTGGCTCGAGCGCCTGCGCGATCGGCCCCTGCTGGTTCCTTCCTCGCGGAGCCCGGGTGCCGCATCGGCGGCCGCGATGCCGCCATTCCGCCTGGAGCTCACGGTCGAGGCCGGCGCCGTGCGCTATCGACGCGACATCGTCCGCGACCTCGTCGTCGCCTTCCGGGTCGAGGACGATGCCTTTCATCTCAAGGAAGCCAGGGCGATCCTTCCTGGCGACTTTCGCCTGCATCGCCGCGTCGGCTTCGAGGGCGACGAGACCCATCCCGGCTACGATGGCGTCATCGAGGTCAACGCGCTGCACCTGCGCCAGACGCTGAAGTGGATCGGCATCGACATCGCGGGTGTCCCCGCCGACCGCCTGCAGACGCTGCGTCTGAACGGCCGGACGCGGCCGGTGAAGGGGGTCGTCCATGTCGCCGATGCGGCCTTCTCCCTCGACGACCAGGCCGGCACCGTGACGGCCGACATCGCCCTCGCGATCCCGACGGTCATCCGCGCCCGCCTCCAGATGCCGCAGCTCGACCTCGACGCCTATCGCCTCACGGCCGAGGCGTTGGGCGGCCTGATCCCGCCTGCGCCTGCGCCGGCACCATCGGGAGGCGCGAGCGGCGAGATCGAGCCGCCGCTGATCGACATCACCGCAACGCTCGACCAGGTGATCTATCGCGGCGAGCCGGCGCGGCAGGCCGATGCTCATGCCGAGATCCGCGGCAACCGGCTCGGCCTCAGGCATGTCGGCGTCGGCGCCCTGCTCGGCGCCCAGCTCGAGATCGCGGGCTCGGTCGAGGATTTCGGCACGACGCCGCGCTTCGACCTGACCTGGCGCGGCGTCCTGCCCGATACCGACCGCATGCTCGACTATGCGGGCCTGCCCCGCTTCACACACGGCTCGATCGGGGCGGCGCGGCTCGCCGGACGGTCGGTGGGCACGCTGCGCGAAGCCAGGCTCTCGGGCTTCTCCCTCGACATGCTCGGCACCACCATCACCGCTTCCGGCGACGTCGCGTTCGGCGACGAACTGCGTTTCGACTTTCATCAATGGTCGCTCGACACTCCGGATATCGGGCGACTGGTCGCCGTGGCCGTCGGCAGTCCGCACCGGCCGATGGCCGAGGTCCGGGCCAGCGGCGCCTTTCGCGGCGATGCACGCGAGGCGTCGTTCCGGGGCGATCTCGCGATCGATGGCATGGCGCTGTCGGGTGAGCTGTCGTCGACCCTCGACGCGCGTCCACGGATCGCAGCCTCGCTGCGCGCGCCGATGGAGCTGCGGCTCGACCGCTGGCTTCCGGCCGCGCCCGCGTCCGGAGCCGCTGCGGCCGTCCATGCCTGGGCGATCCGTCCCGCGCCCGAGCGCGCCACGTCATGGCCGTCGGCTCTGAAAAGCTTCGACGGCGCGATATCGCTGACCGCCCCCGCCGTTGCCTGGGGGCCCTACACGATGTCGGGCGTCGAATTGACGGCACGGCTCCAGAACGCGCTGCTCGGCATCGAGCAACTGTCGGGCACCTTCGAAGGCGCTGCCGTGAGCCTTTCGGGCACCATCGACGCGCGGCGCAGCCCGGTTGCGCTCTCGCTCGGCGGCAGCCTCCGCGACATCAACGTGCCGCGCGCCATCGCCATCGCCCACACCGCCAACGACTTCGGCTCCGACGATCTCGCAGTGGCGATCGAGGGCCGGCTCTCGCTCCTCGATCTCGCGTTGCGTGCTGAGGGCGAGACGCTCGAGGCCGTGCTCCTTTCGGCGTCCGGCGGCGGGCGCTCCGAGGGCGAGGTCAAGCCGGTGGTCACACGGGGCTCGCTGTCGCTCGCGACCTTCGCGGCCGGCATCGGCAGCCTGTTCAGCACCCAGATGGGTTTCGCCTCGGCGGTGATCGACAATTTCATCGACCGCTGGGTCGCCACGCGCGGGGTGATCGAGATCGGCGACGGCGTGATCACCCTGCGCGAGCACACGCTGCACACCCCCGGCGCGACCGCCTACGTCACCAGTCACATCGACACGCGCAACGGCACGCTCGACACCCTGATCAACCTCGACAGCGGCCGGCCGGGAACGATCGACTATTCGATGTCACTGCGCGGCCCCTTGCGCGCCCCAACGCTCGGAGTCGAGCCGAACCGCGGACGCTGATCGGGCGCGCGGCGCTTTTGCCCGCCGCTGCTGCCACCGGGCCTGGTCAATTGGGAACAGACCTAACGAGTACCCGCGGATAGCTTCCACATGCCTCCTTCGGACGGCCCGGTATTCCCGGCCGACCGGATGGCGCCGTGTCCGGCGCGGGCAATTCGACGAACAGCCGGACCGGAGTGACTCTCCGAGCCTGTATCCGGCACCCGTTGCGCCACCGGCAGTCCGAAGGACGCACGCGAGAAACGGTCGACTTCCACTCCAGGCATCCGCCCCGGGCGCCGTCCACCCATTCAAGGAAATCAAGCACACATGAAACGTTCAATCGCACTTCTCGCCGGCGCCGCGGCTCTCGCCGCCGCCTTCGGCGGTCCCGTCCTCGCGCAGGGCGCCAAGCAGACGCTCACCATCATGAAGGTCGACCCGGCATCGCTGGCGACCGGCTACCGGACCTCGAAGGTCGTGGGCAGCACCGTCATCAACGAGGCGAATGAGAATGTCGGAACGATCGACGATCTGATCGTGACGCCCGGCGACAAGGTACCCTTCGCGGTCCTCTCGGTCGGCGGCTTCCTCGGTATGGGGACCAAGTACGTCGTGGTGCCCTACAACTCGCTCGAGGTCCGCGACAACAAGATGGTCCTGGCCGGCGCCACCAGGGACTCGCTGAAGGCCCTTCCCGAGTTCAAGTACAACAACTGAGCCGTCCCGGGGCGTGGTTCGATCCACGCCCCATGAGGGTCAGGGATCGTCGTTGAGCCCCCTTTCGCGGCCTCGCGCTGCGGCCGGTCATCCGCCTGTCGATCGCCCCGGACGCCAACTGCGTCGCACTCCCCAAAGCCCCGTTCACGAAGGAAGACCCAAAATGAGCACAATCCTGATCGTTGTCGTTCTGGTCCTGCTGCTCGGCGGCGGCGGCGGATACTACGGATATCGCAGCTATGGCGCCTCCGGCCTCGGCGGCGTTCTCGGATTGATACTGATCGTCGGCGTCCTGGTCTGGCTCTTCGGCGGACTCCACATCAACCCCGCCTGATCCTACAGGCGGCCTCCCTCCCACCTTATTCCCCATCGCTCAAGGAGCACTCATGTCCAAGGAACCCGCCAAGCTCGACGCCATCGCCCTGCTGAAGGCCGATCACCGCAAGGTCGACGAGTTGTTCGAGAAATTCGAATCGACCAAGGGGTCCGGCCCCCGCAAGGCCCTGGTGCAGCAGATTTGCACCGAGCTCATGGTGCACACCACGATCGAGGAAGAGATCTTCTATCCGGCCAGCAAGGGCCACGTCGAGGAGGACCAGCTGAAGGAAGCCTATGTCGAGCATGACGGCGCCAAGGTCCTGATCGCCGAGCTGCTCTCGGCATCGCCGGACGATGAATATTACGGCGCCAAGGTCAAGGTGCTGTCGGAAGAGATCAAGCACCACGTCAAGGAAGAGGAACGGTCCGGCGACGGCCTGTTCGCCGAGGCCCGCGAGGGCGGCCTCGACATGGCAGAGCTCGGCGAGCGCATGGCCGCGCGCAAGGCGGAGTTGCTGGCGAAGTTCAAGGCCGAGGGCCTACCCGCACCCACGACGCGCAGTTTCACGGGCCACAAGCTGAAGCAGGGACAGGCCGTCGAGTTCAAGGACGCCGCCTGATCCACCGAGCGTTGCTTCGTGCCCGCGCCGATGACGACGGTGCGGGCGCGCTACTCTCGCACGGCCGCTTCGCCCTCCCGCCGGCCGTCCCGAGCGCGCAGATAGCGATGGCGCGACGCTGAGGTCACGGCACCATGCACCGTGAGCATCAGCACGGCGGTCGCGAAGGCCAGCGCCAGCGGCATTAGAACGTCGTCCATGACTATTCCCGCGGCCGGCCGACCCAGTAGGACGAGCTGGCGTCCCGATACGTCAGTCCCATCGACGGTCCTGCCAATGCCTGCGACGCTTCAGCGGCGTGGCGGCCCTGGTGCCAGGCCGGCAACGCGCCGACGCCGAGCACCACCAGACCGAGCGCCAGCACAAGCGGGCCAAGCAGGCCGAAAACGAGGCGCGGCAGTCCTTCCATGGCACGGTGTCCCGGAAATCGGGGGCCCCGCGATCGCGGGAACCCCCGGCTCCCCCGTTATCAGAAGCCTGGACCCGCTGCGCCGCCCGGCGTTGGGACCGCCGGTTTCGGCACTTCGGCAACAAGGGCTTCCGTGGTGATCAGGAGCGAGGCGACCGACGCGGCATCCTGCAGCGCCGTCCGCACGACCTTGGCGGGATCGATCACGCCGGCGGCGACGAGGTCCTGGTATTGCCCGGTCGCGGCGTTGTAGCCCCAGCCGTACTCGTCCTTCTCCAGCAGACGACCCACGATCAGCGAACCGTCCTCGCCGGCGTTGAGCGCAATCTGGCGCGCCGGTACCTGGATGGCGCGGCGCACGATTTCGATGCCGGCCTTCTGGTCGTCGTTGACGGCCGTGACCTTGGCGAGCGCCTTAGTCGCGCGCAGCAGCGCCACGCCGCCCCCGGGCAGGATGCCCTCCTCGACCGCCGCCCGGGTCGCATGCAGGGCGTCGTCGACGCGGTCCTTCTTCTCCTTGACCTCGACCTCGGTGGCGCCGCCGACGCGGATCACCGCCACCCCGCCGGCGAGCTTGGCCAGGCGCTCCTGCAGCTTCTCGCGGTCGTAGTCCGAGGTGGTCTCCTCGATCTGCGCCT
>CAYZQZ010000239.1:0-6414 GCA_964480235.1 uncultured Reyranella sp.
TCGACCTCACCGCCGCCTACACCGGAACCGACATCTCCGTACAGAATTGCGGCGGCACCCAGAACTGCGCCAGCCGCGTCATCTTCTCGATCTCGAAGACTTTCTGACGCCGCCGGCATAGGAATCCCATAGGAATTCGCGGCACCCTCGCGAAACCGATTGACCGTACCGGCTGGCAGCGCAATACCCGCGCGCTTCGCCGGGGCGTTGCCCGGCAGGGGGATCGAGGCCCCAAGTCGGGATGTCCGTGGACGCAGTCGCTCATCAGGCAGGTCGCAGCCGGACCTCGACGCTCACGCTCGCCGCGCTCGGCGTGGTGTTCGGCGACATCGGCACCAGCCCGCTCTACACCGTCAAGGAATGCTTCAGCGATTTCACCGGCCTGAAGCCGGTGCCCGAGGACGTGCTCGGCATCCTGTCGCTGATCACCTGGGCGCTGATCGTCATCGTCACGCTGAAATACGTCGCGGTGGTGATGCGCGCCGACAACCGCGGCGAGGGCGGCGTGCTCGCGCTGATGGCGCTGGTGTCGCGCCGCTCCGAGATTTCGGCGCGCAACCGCGCGGTCTATCTCACGCTCGGCATGGCGGGCGCCGCCCTGTTCTACGGCGACTGCCTGCTGACGCCCGCAATCTCGGTGCTGAGCGCCGTCGAGGGCCTGAACGTCGCTACGCCCGCCTTCGAGCCGATGGTCGTGCCGATTGCGCTCGGAGTGCTGGTCGCGCTGTTCGCCGTGCAGCGCTTCGGCACCGAGGGTATCGGCCGCTGGTTCGGGCCGATCATGGTGATCTGGTTCGCCGTCCTGCTCGTGCTCGGCGTGCGCCAGATCGTCGAGCGGCCGGAAGTGCTGATCGCGCTGTCGCCCCATGAGGCGGTGCAGTTCGCGATCCGTCACAAGTTCGTGGCCTTCATGGCGCTGGGCGCCGTCACGCTCGCCGTCACCGGCGCCGAGGCGCTCTACGCCGACATGGGCCATTTTGGCCGCAAGCCGATCCGCTTCGCCTGGCTGATCATCGTGCTGCCGTCGCTGCTGGCGAACTACTACGGCCAGGGCGCACTGCTGCTGGGCGACGCGAGCGCGCTCGAGAACCCGTTCTTTCTTCTGGCTCCGGCCTGGCTGCTCTATCCGCTGGTCGTGCTGGCGACGATCGCGACGGTGATCGCCTCGCAGGCGACGATCTCGGGCGCCTTCTCGATGGCCCAGCAGGCGGCGCTGCTGGGCCTCAGCCCGCGTATTCGCGTGCAGCACACGTCGGCGAGCGAATACGGCCAGATCTACGTGCCGGCGGTGAACTGGCTGCAGCTCGCGGGCGTGGTGGCGCTGGTGCTGGCGTTCAAGTCGTCGACCAACCTCGCTGCCGCCTACGGCATCGCCGTGACCGGCACGATGCTGGTCACCACCGTGCTGGTGTTCGCCATGGCGGTGCGCGTGTGGAAGTGGGGCTGGCCGCTGTCGCTGCTGGTGCTGGGCGGCTTCATGGCGGTCGACGCGACCCTGATGGCGTCCAACATGCTGAAGTTCGTGCAGGGCGGCTGGGTGCCGCTGGCACTGGCGGTGCTGATCTTCACCGCGATGTGGACGTGGCTGCGCGGCCGCAGGGCGGTGGCGGCGCGCGAGAACGAGAACGCGCTGCCGATGGAACAGCTGCTGGCCAGCATCAGCCCCTCGCGCGTGCATCGCCCGCAGGGCACGGCGGTGTATCTCACGGCGTTCTCCGGCAATGCGCCGAACTGCCTGCTGCACAACCTCAAGCACAACGAGGTGTTGCACGAACAGGTCGTGCTGCTCACCGTGCAGGTGCCCGACGAGCCCTACGTGCCGCCCAACGCGCGCGCCGAGGTGAAGCATCTCGGCAAGGGCGTGCACCATGTCACCCTGCGCTACGGCTTCATGGAGCAGCCCGACGTGCCGCGCGATCTGGCACCGCTCGCCGACCGCGGCGTGCCGGTCGACCCGATGCGCACGTCGTACTTCATCGGCCGCACCAGCTTCGTCGCCGCCGAGAAGCCGCTGCTGCCGCGCTGGCAGGAAAAGCTGTTCCTGGCGCTGGCACGCCTGGCCTCCAGCGCCGGCGACTTCTTCGGCCTGCCGACCAACCGTGTGGTCGAGCTGGGCAGCCGCATGGAGATCTAGGCCAAGTCCCTGTTTATTCAGGGGAAATTGCACGCCTTGTGAGTTCGGCCGAAACATCGAATACGACATAAACAAGCCGGAATCGGACGGCGATAATGGCCGCTGGGATGATGCGGCGTTTCTGAATGGGCGAGCGGCCTACTCTTCTGGTCACGACCAAGCTCGGCGTGCGACCGCTGGGCGTGCGTGGCGAACCGCTGCACGCCGTCGCGGGCCAGCTGCTGGCGGTTATCCGCCGCCGCCTCGGGCCGGAGACCGCCGACCTGCTGGCCGATCCGCAACTGCGCGAGAGCGGCGAAGGCATCGACTGGTACGCCCAGCGCGACGGCCAGGTGCGCCGCTTCGGAGAGCTGAGCGACAGCGAGCGCACCGACCTGCTGGCCAAGGCCGAGAGCCGTCTGGAGACAATCCGCGGGCTGGGCAGTCAGCTCGAAGCCTCGACGTCGAGCGACGAGGCGCGCCTGATCGGGCGCTCGCTGCTGCTGGCCACACGCCGTCCCTCCGACGAGTTCGTCTATTCCGTGGACGGCGAGCCGGTGATCGTGGCCTGGGGCTACGAAGCGGATGCCGCGGCGAGCCTTACCGGTTTCCTGCCGCCGGCCGTGCCGCTTGTAGCCCCGCCCGCTCCGGCGGCGACCTTGGCGAGCGCCCCGGCGGTGCTGCTGCCGGCCCGGCTCGGCTGGTCGCGTTTCCTGAGCGCGCTGCTGTTCGGCCTCCTGCTGCTTCTTATTCTGCTGCTGACCTCGTGGCTGTTGCGCGCCTGCGCGCCGGTCGATCCCGACGTCAACCTCGCGACCCTGGAGACGCCGGCGCCGCCCGCGCCCGAGCCGCCCGAGGACCCGACGCCCGTGCTGAAGGCTTCGCTCGACGAGGCGCAGGCCGACGAAAAGAAGCTGCGCGCCGAACTCGCCTCCCTGCAGGACGACCTCCGGAAAAAGGTCGACCAATGCAAACCGGTCGAGCCGCCCAAGGTCGTGACGCCGCCACCACCCCCGCCCCCCAAGCCCGTCGAGGCGCCCCCACCGCCGCCCGCTCCCCAGGCCTCGGCACCACCGGTCAACCGGCCGCCGCCCGGCATGCTGCCGTGCGACTGGACCGGCGATTCCGGCGGCGAAGGCGTGACACGCAACAAGCACTATCTCGGCGACAGGCCGGGCTTCGTGGCGATCAACTACAATCTCTACGTCAAGCCGGACGACATAAGAGTGATGTATCGCGGCCGGCAGCTCGCCGGCACCCATGGACCGCGCTCGGGCCGCGGCGGATTCGGCTTCGACTGGAACCCGGTTGCCGGGGATTATTCGGTCGAAGTCATCGTAACAGGAGAACAGTGGGGTACCCGCTGGACCTACAACATGTCCTGCCCCCGGAGTGGACGTTAGGAAGAGATCATGGCTGCGGGACCCCTTCTCTCCAGTGAACCGCTGCAGCGCTACCGTGCGCTGGGGGCGGCCGGCGACCCGGTGTGGCGCGCCGCGGGACAGCTGCGCGCGGCGATCGCCCAGCGCCTGAGCCGCGAGCATGCCGACCTGCTGGCGGTGCCGGAGGTCGACCCGTCGGGCGGGCGCATCGACTGGTACGCGCCGTTCGACGGCGCAGCGCGGCGGCTGGCCGATCTCGGCGAGGCCGAGCGCGCGCAGCTTCTCGACAAAGTGCAGCGCCTGCATGCCGACATGGCGCGGCTTGCCGACCAGATGGACGCGCCGGAGAAGTCGGGCGCCGAACGCAACTTCGCCCGCCTGCTGCGCCACGCGCTGAGCGCCCCCGGCGAGGAAACCCTGCACGTGGTCGACGGCCGCCCCGTCATGACCTTCTGGGGCTTCGCCGCGGACGCCACGCTGCCCGGCGTGTTCCTCGCCACGGCGCCCGTTCCGGCGCCGCAGGGCCTGCCGCCCAAATTCTCGCCGCCGCCCGAGGCGGTGATGGCCTCGGCGCCGGCCGCGGCGATGACGATGTCGGGCGCGCGCACCGCGTGGTGGCAATGGCTGCTGCTCGCCGCCCTTCTTCTTCTGCTGCTCGCGTTCCTGGCCTGGCTGGTCCGCCCCTATCTGCCGCACATCGAGGGCCGCCTCGCGGCGGAAGCGCGCGACGCGGCGCTCAGCCTGTCGGTGCGCCAGCCGGCCGAGCTGCAACAGGCGCGCGTCGATACGTTGCGGCGCGACAACGAGCGGCTGCGCCTGGAACTCGCCCGACTGACCGACGAGGTTGCGCAACGTGGCGGCGACTGTGCGGCGGGCGTTGTCGTCCCCGGCGGCGTGATCGTGGGCGCGGTCGACGGCAAGGCGACAGATAAGGTGGGCGACAAGCCGATCGAACGCGGCGCCGGCCCCGACGTGAACATGGCCGCCAAGCCGGACGACAAGGGGCAGCCGAAGGGCCCGGACAAGAGCGAGATCCAGAAGGACGGCGTCAAGGATGGTCCCAAGGACGGGCCAAAAGATGGACCTAAGGAAGCGCAGAAGGACGAGCCCAAGCCGATGGTCGTGCCGCCCGAGGCCAAGCAGAAGCAGGAGCTCGGATTCCTGAAGGGCGACTGGCGCTCGCGCACCGGGCTTGCCACCGCGACCGGCGAAAACGACATCCGCCCGAACTACACGCTCGACGACAAGGGCAAGGGCAAGGTGAGCTTCATGCAGAAGAACGGCGCCACCTGCGAGGCCCCGGCCGAGGCGCGCTGGGATTCGGGCAAGCTCGTGATCGAGGAGAAGGCCAACCCGAAATGTACCGACGGCAAGACCTATGCGCGCAACACGGTGAACTGCGAGGTCGGCGCTGACGGCACTGCGCAATGCAAGGGCAGCCAGCCCGGCGACCAGCGCAGCTACAACGTGCAGATTGGCCGCTGACTGCCTAGAGTGAAACCCAGCAACATCCAGGTGACATGAGCGACCTTGCCCGCCTGCCGAGCTATCCCAGCCCGACGACCCTGATCGCGCGGTCGGGGATCCAGTTCCTCGATTTCGGCTTCGATGCGACGAAGCTGCGCGTGCGCGAATGGGGCTTCCATGACGCCAAGTCGGCCGAGTCGGTAGACGATCTGGTACAGCTCGACTTCGACGAAGCGCACGGCCAGTACGAGGTGGTCGAGGGCGGCCGCCGCCGCGCCGCCGAACCCAACCTCGTCGTCACCGCCAAGGACGCGCTGGCGCCGTTCCTCGACAAGTGGGTGCCGGTGCCGTTCCTGCAGGTGCGGCCCAACAACCAGTTCCGCGAGGGCCCGGCCGACTGGGCGCGCATCCGGGTGGTCGATCTCGAGGCGCGCTACGGCGAGGGTTTCAGGGACGAGCAGGGCAACCGCTACCGCGCTGTGCTGGCATTCGACACCGGCCTGATCCCCGAGGCCGAGGGCCGCGCCTATCTGGCGCCCTCCTCCAAGGATGTCACCGCGGGCGCCCTGTTCGCGCTCGCCCCGCAGCAGCGCGCCAACCACTGGCTGCTGCGCCAGGGCTGGATGAACCAGTGGCTCGAGGAGCTGTTCCGCGAGATCCATCCGCGCGCCACGGTCGAGGAGATCGAGAACGACATCAAGCAGAAGCCGCAGGAGGCGAGCGCCCGCTATCTCGCCTTCCTCGGCCTGCTCGCCCAGGTGATCCACTTCCCGCCGATCAAGCTGGTCGGCGACGCCGAGCGGCCGGGCCGCGGCGCGATCGAGGTCGACCTCGTGCTCGATGTCGGCAACTCGCGAACCTGCGGCCTGCTGATCGAGGCGGCGGGCGACCTCGGCGTCAACCTGAACGATTCCTACGAGCTCGCGCTGCGCGACCTCTCGCATCCCGAGAGCGTGCACGCCCGCCCGTTCGAATCGCGCGTGGAATTCGCGCAGGCCTGGTTCGGCAAGAACCACCTGTCGCGCCTCGGCGGTCGCGCCGACGCCTTCGTCTGGCCGACCATGACCCGCGTCGGGCCCGAGGCGACGCGGCTCGCCGCCCGTCGCCGCGGCACCGAGGGCAACACCGGCATGTCGAGTCCCAAGCGCTATCTGTGGGACGAGGAGCCGCAGCAGCGCGAATGGCGCTTCAACATCGCCTACGCCCAGGACCAGACGGCGATGCCGGCCGCTGCCGGGCCGATGGCGCAGCTGATCAACCAGAAAGGCGAGCCGCTGCACCTGGTCGAGCCCGAGGCCGACTCGGCCGACCATCTGCCGGTGTTCGAGCCCCTCTACTCGCGCTCCTCGATCATGACCTTCTCGCTCAGCGAGATCCTGCTGCAGGCGCTGACCCTGATGAACTCGCCGCAGCAGCGCGGCCGGCGCGCCCATGCCGAGATGCCGCGGCGGC
>CAYZQZ010000240.1:0-6388 GCA_964480235.1 uncultured Reyranella sp.
AAGACCGATCCCAAGAGCCCGATCTACGGCATGCCGATCCTCGACGTCGAGAAGGCCGGCACCGTGCTGTTCATCAAGCGCGGCATGGCTTCGGGTTATGCCGGCGTCGAGAACGAGCTGTTCTTCCGCGACAACACCATGATGCTGTTCTCCGACGCCAAGGTGATGTGCGAGAATATTGTTAAGGCACTCGAGGGCAGTGCACATTAGTGCACTGCCCTCGAGTGTCGGCGAGCCCGTTGCGCTAGGCGCGCCCCGTCGCGCCGGTCGCGCGTAGCGCGAAGCGTAGGGCTCGCGCGGTTCCGATTGCGCTGAGCGCTGAGACATCAAGAACAAACCCGGAGGACCCGCCCATGAAGACCGTCCAATCCATGCTCGCCGAAGCGCAGGCCGCGGTGCCAACGATCGCGCCGCAGGACGCCAAGGCCCTGGTCGGCAAGGCCGACGTGCTGTTCCTCGACGTGCGCGAGCCGCCGGAAGTGGCGGCATCGGGCAAGGTGCCGGGCGCGCTGGCGGTGCCGCGCGGCCTGGTCGAGTTCCGCGCCGACCCCGCATCGCCGATGCATGACAAGGCGTTCGACCGCTCCAAGACCATCGTCTGCTACTGCGCCTCCGGCGGCCGCTCCGCGCTGGTCGGCAAGACGCTGAAGGACATGGGCTACCAGAACGTCCGCAACCTGGGCGGCTTTCAGGGCTGGGTCGCCGCCGGCGGCGACGTCGAGAAGAACTGAGCCGAGGCACTCCGCAGGAGCAGCCCGTGAGCGCTTACGTCCTGCACGGCATCAACCCGTCGCCCTATTCGGTGAAGATGCGGGCGATCCTGCGTTATCGCCGCCTCCCGTTCGTCTGGACGGGCACCGGCAACCCGCGTGAGGCAGCGCTCAAGGCCAACCTGCCGCCGGTGATCCCGGTGCTGGTATTCCCCGACGGCCGGGTCATGAACGATTCCACGCCGCTCGCCTGGGCATTGGAACGCGAGCACCCGGGCCAGCGCTCGATCGTCCCGGACGATCCGGTGCAGGCCTGGCTCAGCGACCTGCTGGAGGATTTCGGCGACGAGTGGGTCACCAAGATGATGTTCCACTATCGCTGGTACTACGCGCCCGACCGCGCCTTCGCCCAGGACTGGGTGGTGACGTCGCGCGATCCGGTGATGCCGGCGGCCGAACGCCGGACGGCCAAGCAGGCGTTCAACGACCGTCAGGTCGGTCGCATGGCGATGGTCGGCTGCACCGAGCAGAACCGGCCGATCATCGAGGACAGCTACCGCTTCGTGCTCGACGTCCTCGACCGCCACTTCAAGACCCGGCCGTTCCTCTTCGGCGCGCGGCCGTCGCTGGCCGATTTCGGCCTCTACGGGCAATTGCAGATCCTGTCGGTCGATCCGACGCCGATGGCCGAGATGAGATCCCGGGCCATCGATGTCTATTGCTGGCTGCTGCGCCTCGACGACGCCTCGGGCGTCGAGGGCGACTGGGCCGACCCGGCTGCCCCGTTGCCGCAGACCCTGAAGGATCTGCTGAAGCATTGCGGCGCCACCTACCTGCCGTTCCTCGCCGCCAACATGAAGGCGCTGCAGGACGGCAAGGAAGAGGTGTCGCTGCAGATCGAGGGCAGGCCGTACGCCCAGGCGCCGTTCCGCTACCAGGCCAAGTGCTACGACGCCTTGCGCAAGAAGCTCGGCGCGCTGCCGGCCGACACGCGCACGCGGCTCGATCCGGTGCTCGAAGAGGCGGGCTGTCTGAAATACCTCGCCTGACATGAAAAGGCGCGCCGTCCTGTTCGATGTGGGCGGGCCGATCGACATGGAGTTCGCCTGGGAGATCGCCGTCGACGGCGCGATCGCGGCGTCCTGCGGCATGGAGGGCGTTCGGGTCGACCAGGCGATGGTCGAGGAGGCGTCCGACAAGGCGGTTGCGGCCTTCGCTGCCGATACCTACGGCCACATGATCGAGACGCTGTGCGGCGATCCGGTCACGGTTGCCCGGGTGCGGCACCGGGTCGAGGCGATGACGGGGCAACTCGACGCCTTTCAGCTGCGGCCCGACATCGACAGGCTGCTGCGCCAACTGCGCCAACCGGGCGGTCCCGGCGAGGGATTGCTGCTCGGCGCGCTGAACACGCCCTGGGAGCGGCTGGAGCGGGAAGGGCTGGCGGACCTGTTCGACCGCGGCATCGAATTGCCGCCGGCAGCATGCATCCTGGTCGGCGACCGACTCGACCGTGATATCGCGCCGGCAAGGGCCGCCGGCATGGCGACCATCCAGTTCCGCACCGGCCGCTGGCGCAAGCAGCGGCCGCGCCATGATGCCGAAACGCCGGACGAGGTCGTCACTGATGTGGCGGAGCTCGAGGCGGCGATTCTGAGATTGCTGAGTTAGCTCTCCTCCCCATTCAAATGGGGAGGTGCCCGCGTCTTCGCGGGCGGAGGGGTCAGGAGCAACGGCTTGGCCGCTCATGACCCCTCCGTCGCCGTAAGACGGCGACACCTCCCCCGATGACGGGGGAGGAACTCAATGATGATGGCTGGCGCCGAAGCGGTGGATGTGGAGCGGTGCCTTGGCGAGGCCGGGACAGAACGCGCCGACCACCGGCTCCAGCCGGTCGTAGAGCTTCCTGGCCGCGCCGGTGAGCGGCGCGCGACGGACCTGTGAGGCGGCGGCCTGGGCGGAGAGCTTGGCCAGGTCGACGGTCAGCAGCTTGCGGTCCTGAACGATCATGCGGCCGCCGATCATCACCGAATGCACGCCGGTGCCGTCCTCGGTGTGCACGATCTGGTTCACCGGATCGTTGGTCGGGATCCAGTTCACGTGGTGCAGGTCGAGGAACACGATGTCGGCTTTGTAGCCCGGCGCGATCCGGCCGATCTGCTTGTCCATCCCGAGCGCGCGGGCGCTGCCTTCGGTGGCGGCCCGGAGCGCCTCGCCCGTGGTCAGCCAGCGTTCGACGTCCGGCCCCTGGACCTTGGACGCCAAGGAGGCGAGCCGCATCGCCTCGTACATGTTGAGATTGTCCGAGCAGTTGGCGCCGTCCGTGCCGACCCCGACATTGACCTTGGCCGAGATCATGCCGCGCACGTCGGCGAGCCCGTTGCCGAGCCGCATGTTGGAGCCGGGATTGTGCGCCACCGAGGCACCGCGGTCGCCCAGCCGCTTCATGTCGTCGCCGTCGAGCCAGACGCCGTGCGCCACGGTGAAGCGCTCGTTGACCAGCCCGAGTTTGTCCATGTGGGCGGCGAGCGTCGTGCCGTAGCGTTGGTAGCCCGCGATTACCTGGACCTTCGACTCGGCGACATGGCTGTGCAGGCCCACCTCGTATTCGCGCGCGAGGTCGCGGCAGGCGGTCAGGAAGTCGTCGCTGCAATGGTGCGGGATGGTCGGCGCCACGGCGAGCTTCACCGTGTCGAAGCGCCACTTCTGCAGCGCCTTCTTGATCTGCTTCGCGGTCGCCTTCCACGGCGCCATCTGGAAGCTCGCGACTTCCTTCTGCAGGCCAGGCGGCAGGCGTTCCATCAGGCCGGGGATGGCGTTGAAGAAGGTGATGTCGGCCACCATCGGCGCCAGGACGCAGCGCATGCCGACATCCTCGTAGGCCTGGGCCATGGCCGACAGGCCCTCGATCGAGGGCAGCGGGAATTCGGCCGCCAGGTCGTAGGCCGCTGTACAGCCCTTCATCACCATCTCGGCCGCGCCGATGACGCTCGAGAGATACTTGTCCTCGAGGTTGCGGCCGATGCCGACCCACTGGCTGGCGGTCAGCAGCGTCTCCAGGGTCCAGCGGTCGTGCATGCCCTTGCCGAGATTGCCATGGCCGTGGGTGTGGGCGTTGATCAGGCCGGGATGCATCAGCAGGTGCCGGGCGTCGATCGCCGTCGCGCCGGCCGGCGCTTTGAGCCCCGGGCGCCCGATCTCGGCGATCGTGTCACCTTTGATCAGAATGTCTGCAGGAACTGCGCGGCGTCTTGTGCCGTCGAGCAGTTTGCCACCCCGGATGATTGTGAAGCCCGGGCGCTTCTTGCTGCTGGCCATGCCGGCAGTGTGGCAAATCGGGGACCAGTCCGCTGCGGGGATAAAATACAGTTTAATGAACGGCGGCAGCCGGTAGATTTGCCCTCAAGTGAAAGCTCGCGTAACCCCGTGATGGCGTCAGTCGTCTGCAAGGCCTGCAAGGAGCGGATCGACCGCGCGGCCGCGACCTGCCCGCATTGTGGCGAGCGGGTGCCGCGTATTTGGGAGACGCCGCTGAAGGTTCTGGCCTGCGTCGGCGCCCTGGCCGGCGGTGCGTGGTACCTGTCCAACACCTCGCTGAAACCTCCGCCGCCCGCGGCGCCCCTGACGTCGGAAAAGATCGAAGCCCGCGAGCAGGAAGCGCGCGATCATGCCAACGACCTTCAGCGCCTGTGCGCGCTGCGCCAGACCTCGCGCAGCGCCGACAGTTTCCGCCTCGTCAAGGCAGTGCGCGAACCCGACGGCAAGCTCTGCGTGCACTACACGGTGAGCAATGCCATGGGCTCGGCGGTCGGTGAGCGCTGGAGCGTCCCGCCGGGCGAGGGCACGCCGCAAAAGACCGGCAGTTGCGACAACGTTGTCGGCCGCGACCGCACGGCTTCGCTGATCGGCACGCTGGCGCAGTGCGCCGACTAGGGATCCCGGCAGCCTCCGCTACCCGTCGCAACGCCTTGCAACGAGAACGCCCGCCTCGATCATCCGCCCGGCCGGCGCCATCGTATTTGTCCAGCGGTGCCGGCAATTTCACCGTGACCGAACGCGTTTCGTCATCGCCGCTTAAGGTTGCCCCGGCATCATCGGTCAACGGGCGCAGAAGAGTACCGAATGGTCATTGTCGCGGTTTGTGTCGCCTCCGCTCTGTTCGGCGGATGGCTCGGCTGGAGGAGGGGGACCACCGAACTCTTTGCCCGCTCGTTCGATCCCATGCAGCCCGCGCTCGGCTCCTCGTCCTCCGTGCGCGAAGAGTTGGACAAGCGCAAACGCAACCGCCTGGTAAGGACGGTACTCTACGCGCTCGCCGGCCCGCTGGTGGCGCTGATCGCGCTCATGGTGTTCGCGCGCTATCGCTGACGATCGGCGCCGCTGGCGTCTCCGCGAGGTCCTCTCTACGATGACGGCAAGCCGCGAGAGGAACCCAGCATGAAAGCCGCCTACATCGAGAAGTTCGGCACCCCCGACGTCATGAAGGTCGGTACCTTGCCCGACCCCGTCGCCGGTCCGGGCCAGGTCGTGGTCGATGTTGCGGCCGCGAGCGTCAACGGCGCCGACTGGAAGGTCGCCGCGGGCGAGTACAAGCAGGTGACGTTCCCGGTGATCCTGGGCCGCGACTTCTCGGGCACGGTCTCCGCCGTGGGTGCGGGCGTCACCGACCTGAAGGTTGGCGACGAGGTCTTCGGCGTGCTGGAGACCGGCCGCGACGGCACCTACTGCGAGAAGCTCGCGGTCGGTGCCGCGGTGGTGGCGAAGAAGCCTTCCGCCATGAGCCACGTCGATGCTGCGGCGCTGGCGCTGATCGGCCTGACCGCGATCTGTGCGGTCGAGGAATCTCTCAAGCTCCAGAAAGGCGAGACCATCCTTGTGCAGGGCGGCGCGGGCGGCGTGGCGGGCTTCGCCATCCAGCTCGCCAAGCATCTCGGCGCGCGCGTGATCTCGACGGCGAGCGCAGGCAACGTCGCCTACGTGAAGAGCCTCGGCGCCGACCAGGTGATCGACTACAACGCCCAGGACTTCACCAAGGTTCTGAGCGGCATCGATGCGGTGTTCGACACGGTGGGCGGCGACGTCGCCACGCGCTCGTTCCAGGTGCTGAAGCCCGGCGGACGGGCGACCTTCATCGCCTCCGGCCCGACGGCGCCCAAGCCCGAGCGGTCCGACGTCACGGCGCTGCGCCCGGCGGTGCCGCGCACGCGCGACCGCATCGCGAGAATCGCAGAGCTTTACACCAAGGGCGTCGTGAAGCCGTCGCCGGTGACGCTGTACGCGCTCGACGACGCGGCCAAGGCCGTCCATGTCAGCGCCGCCCGGCACCTCAAGGGCAAGCTGGTCTTCAAGCTGGGGTGAGGGCCGGGAGCGCTCCGTTCGGGCAGCGTGACTCCCTTCTCGCCGCTGCAGCCTGACCGTCAGGTCCGGCTTTCGATGCGCTCCTTCAGCCAGGCCTCCGCCTCGTCGCGGGTGCGAAAGGCGCGCACGCGGCCGGGTTGCCCGATGTAGCGCACGATCGCATCGCAGACTTCGAAGGAAAGATCGTTGTCGCCGACGAAGGCCGTCGGTCGGCCGCCGCCGGCCGGCGCCATCTCGCTGACGATGCGCTTGATGTTTTCCGGCCGGAAGTTCGCGACCGGGCGGTCGAACTCGAAGATGCAGGGGTAGGCCTGGCCGCC
>CAYZQZ010000241.1:0-6384 GCA_964480235.1 uncultured Reyranella sp.
CGGTTTCGCCTGGATCGGTTCGGCAGCCGCCACGGACACTCCCCTTGGCGGCACAGTCGATCTGCAGTCGCAACTGGCCCAGGCGCCCCCGGCGGCCGGCGGCCCGGCACCCCAGACCGGTCCGATGGGTCCGGGAATGGGCGGTCCCGGCACGATGGGTCACGGGCCAATGAGTCACGGGCCAATGGGTCAGGGTCCGATGTCCGGCATGGCCATGCCGGCCTTCTCGCCCAAGGACATGTGCACCGAACAGGTTGCCCGCCGCATCGGCAACCGCGCCTACCTCAAGGCACGGCTCGACCTGAAGCCCGAGCAGATGACCCTGTGGAACACTTTCGAGAAGGCCGCCGACGAGGCGAGCGCCAAGGACAAGGCGCGTTGTGCCTCCCTGCCCACCGAGATCAAGACGCCGCCCACCTACATGGAGCGCATGACGATGCGCGAGGAGATGATGAAAGCGCGCCTTGCGGCACTCGAAGCGGTCAAGCCGTCGCTGCAGGCGCTCTACGCCGCGCTCACGCCCGAGCAGAAGGCGATCTTCGACAAGCCGATGCGCATGGGAATGGGTGGCATGCATCGCCCCCATCACAATCGCGGGTAGTTTGGCCTGAATACTGCGGACGGCGCCTTCGTCGCCGTCCGCAGGCTACAGTAACGACTGAAACAGCGACTGGAGCGACGAGCGGGAGAGACTGGGGAGAGTAGCGTTGGCGGAGCGTTCGGAGAGACGCGCAGAATTCGACTGGCTTCGCATCGTCGCCATCGGACTGATGATGCTGTTCCATTCCTGCCTCGGCTTCAGTTCCTGGCCGTGGCACGTCAACGATCCGCATCGCTCGGTGACCCTGGGCGAGGTCCTGAGTTTCCTGTGGCGCTGGCGGGTTGCGCTGGTATTCGTGGTGTCGGGCGCCGCCCTCATGCTCGCCCTCTCGAACCATCAGTCCCGCCATCAGCCACGCGACATCCTGCGCGAGCGGTTGCGCCGCCTCGGCCTTCCCCTCGTCTTCGGCATCCTCGTGATCGTGCCGCCGCAGGTCTACTACGAGCGCCTGCAGCGCGGGCAGTTCCACGGCTCGTACCTCGACTTCCAATCCCATCTGTTCGACGGCATCTACCCGTCGGGAAACCTGAGCTGGCACCATCTCTGGTTCATTCCCTACCTGCTGGTGCTGACGGCCGCCGGCTTGCCGCTGCTGCGCTGGATGCGTTCAGCCTCCGGCCGCCGTCTGCTCGATGCAGCCATGGACAGCGTCGCCCGATGGCACCTCTACTGGCTGCTGGCCCTTCCGATGATGCTCTGTCACCTGGTGCTGCGGCTGCAGCATGGCGACGATCACACGTTCGTGGGCGACCCGCACGGCTGGCTCGAATTCGCGATGCTGATGGTGCTCGGCGCCACGCTGGCCCAGTGGCCGCAGGTGCTGGCCGCCGTGCAGCGCGGCCGGTACGTGGCCGTGCTTGTCGGGACCGTCTGCTTCTTCCTGCTGAAACACGACTGGCCGACCATCGGCGACGACCCCACGGGCCTGCCACTGGACAGTGCGATCGCCTGGAGCGCGGTGGCCGGGGTGGACGTGCTTGCCTGGGTGCTCGCCGTCACCGGCTTCGTCACACGGCTCCTGAGGCGCGATAGCCCGCTGCTGCGCTACGCCACGGAAGCGGCTCTGCCGGTCTACGTTCTGCACCAGGCTCTGATCGTCTATGCCGTCTATCACCTGGCGCAGGTGAACTGGCCGCTCGGGGTCAAGATCCTCATGACGCTGAGCTTCTGCGTGATGGGCTCGCTCGCGATCTACGAGGGAGCGATCCGGCGCAACCGCTGGCTGAGGCTGCTGTTCGGCGTGAAGGACCGCGCCGCCGATATCGGCCTGGAAGCTTTGCTGGCGAGCGCCGGCGAAAGGCTCACCAGTCGGAGGCGCGCACGATCTTCATGAGATCGTCGGCCATGGTCAGTGCCGTGAGGACACCGGTCTTCGGGTTGTCCGGCATGGCGCGGCCGAGGCGATACATGTTGAGCTCGCCCGAATCGCTCACCACCTCGAGCTTGCTGGCGTTGCAGCCTTCCGGCAGCGTCGGGTCGGCGACCAGTTCGATCTCGGTGCGGTCGAGACCTGCGCCGCACAGCGCCACCGTCACCGCGAGATTGGCGTTCTTCGGGTAGAGCCGGCCGGCATCGGCCGGCGAGCCGCGGAAGATCACGGTCGGGGTCTTGATCGACGGCAGGTCGAAGTCGGTCTCGGCCGGCGTGCCGCTCCAGGCATGCGGCGGCTTGATCGAGGTGTATTTCACCTTCTCGAGCTTGCCCAGGCGCATGGCGAGAAGGCCGTCGAGGCCGGCGATGGCACCGGACGGCAGGCGCAGGCGGGCGCCGCTCTTCGCCGCCGCCGCCTTGTGCTTCTTCCAGAGCTTGGGATCGCCATAGGCGCCGGTCGCGATCACCATCAGGTCGAAGCCCTTGCGCAGGATGGTCTCGCCCCAGTCCTTGACCGCCTGCTGGCTGGCCGCCTCGACCACGATATCGGGCTTGAGCTTGAGGAGCGCCTTCAGGCTCTCGACCACGGCGACCTTCCTGCCGACCTTCTTCTGGGTTTCCCTGGCGCGGCCCGGCCGCACCAGCACACCCACGATGTCGATCGGCGGCTTCTTTTCCTTGAAGACGTCGAACAGCATCTGGCTGATGGCGCCATAGCCGATCAGCGCGATCTTGAGCCGCTTCTTCTTCGCCATTGTGCCCCCGTATGTGCCCCCTTGGGCCACCTGCGGACCTCTCGTCCGGCCGCGACTATAGCCGCCGGGCCGGGCCCTTGCGACCGCGGGAGGCCGCCGCTATAACCCCGCCTCCCGAGCGGGGAGACACCCATTTCTGACGGAGTGTAGCTCAGCCTGGTAGAGCACTAGCTTCGGGAGCTAGGGGCCGGAGGTTCGAATCCTCTCACTCCGACCAATCGGGTGCCGATGTCCCGACATCGGATCGACGGCGGACCTTCGGGTCCGCCGTTTGCTTTTGGCAGAGTCGGATTCATTGCCGCCCGGTCGGCGGACAGGAACGGCCAATCAGCGCGCCCTGTCCTTGTTTTCTTTGGTCAGAAGACGCCCGGTCGCGGGGTCCACGATATGCAGACTGCCGCAGGCCAGGCAAACCACGCCCTCGTACGCCGGCGGCGCGCCGGCTTCGGGCGGATCCTGCTCGCTATAGCCCTGCACATTCTGCCCGGTGGTCGGGCAACAAAAGAGATACGCACGCCCCATTGGAACAAAAATACGCAATGCGACCGAGACCGACTTGATCCAGATCAAATGTCGCCTTCTTCCGCCGGTCCGGCAGTGAGGGCCCCCAGCCGGCCAGTCCCCAGGCAGCAGATCTACGGCTGGTCGTTACTGATCAGGGCCGGGGCGGACACGACGGCAGCACGTTGACGGAGGAACTCGAGGGCGGCCTTCTCGCCTTCGGCGATCAGACTGCCGATGTTCTCCGCGCCGCGATCGATCTTGCCCTCGTAGTCGAGCTTGTCCTGCACCTCCCTCGGCATCTCGATGCAGGGGATGTGATAGGGCTTGTCGCGGTCGCCGGCGAACGACTTGGGAATGCGGATCGGCGCTTTGATGTCGAAGCGCGCGAGAAATTCGGGACGGAAGGCGTCGTCGAGAATCATGTCGTTGACCATCTCGAGGTGACTCAGCTGCTGAAACAGCGAGATGTTTCCCTCGAGCTGGTTGCGGCGGTCGATGATCTCGCCGGGCTTGACCGGAATGCGCGCCCGTTCTGTCGGGTTGATCTTGATCAGCCAGATCTCGTCCGGGATGTTGTAGTCTCCCATCGTGCGCGGACGAATCAGCTCCTCGATCGGCGGGTTGTCTGAGAACAGGCCGTCCCAGTAGGCGTCGGCGCCGATCTCCACGGCCGGGAAGATGCTGGGCACCGCGCAGGAAGCAAGGATGTGGTCGACGGTGATGGCGTGGCGGCTGGAGGAGAATTTCTCGAGCGCGCCGGTGACGACGTTGGCGGCGCCGATGACGAGGGTCGGGCGGGTCGGGCGCGGCCCCCAGGCGGCGATCTCGGCGAAATCGATATGCGTCTCGAGCAGCGCCTTGAAATCCGAGAAGCCCTTGCGCTGCCCCGACATCATGAACTGCGTCGCCATCTGCACCGCGGGCGACGACGGGCTGAAGTGCAACGTCGGCCACAGGCCGGAATTGATGAGGCGCGACGACTGCACGATGAAGTGGTTGATCGCATTCTCGGTCGTGCCCTGAGCGGTGTTCTCCTCCCAGAACTTCATCAGGCGGCCCCACAAGGGCCGCTCGTTCTTGAGATGGGCGTACCAGACGAGGGCCGCACAGACCGCGCCGCCCGAGGTTCCGCTGACGCCGACGACCTCGAAATTGTGACCGAGCTCGGCCTGGCACAGGGCCTTCAGGGCGCCGGCGGTAAAAGCCGTCTGACTTCCGCCACCCTGGCAGGCAATCGCGATCTTGATTTTCGACATTTGAGCCAGCTTGGCAGGTCCGGTCCTCAACTCAAAGGCGTTGTGCGCCGTCGAAGCCGATATTCCGATCCGGTCCCGGGCAATCGACTGGCCTGGCACCGCGCAGTTGACCGTGGAACGTCCTCCGCCGCCGGCTCCAGTCGGGCCTCGCCCTATTGATGGGCCGGGCGTTGCCGGGGCAGAAAGGAGAATGACCAAGGGCCGGCTCGAAGCGTTCAGCGATGGCGTCATCGCCATCATCATTACGATCATGGTACTGGAACTGAAGGTGCCGCACGGCGAGGACCTGTCGGCACTCAAGCCATTGCTGCCGGTATTCCTGAGCTACGTCCTCAGCTTCGCCTATGTCGGCATTTACTGGAACAACCACCACCACATGCTGCATGCCAGCGTCCTGGTGAACGGGCCCGTCCTGTGGGCCAACATGCACTTCCTGTTCTGGCTGTCGCTGATGCCTTTCGCGACGGCCTGGATGGGTGAGAATCACTTCTCCGCCACCCCCGCCGCCGTCTATGGCGGGGTGCTGCTGATGTGCGGTCTGGCGTACCTCATCCTGTCGCAGAAGCTGATCGCACTGAACGGGAGCGACTCCCCCCTCGCCCGGGCAATTGGCCGCGACATCAAGGGCAGGATCTCACTCATGCTTTATGCGGCGGCCATCCTGCTCGCCTTCGTACACCACTGGATCTCGCTCGCGCTCTATGTCGCCGTGGCGATCATGTGGTTCGTTCCCGACCGCCGGATCGAACGTGCAATGAAGGAATGAGCCGGCCGCCCCGCACAGCCGGGAAGTCTGCATTCACGACTCAGCCGTCATAGGCCGATCCGCGAGGCGAACTCGGCGCGAACGCAACCGATTTGGTCCGACTGTCTCAAGCCGGGTTTCCGAGAGCGCACCTGGTTCAGCTGAACCAGATGCGCCGTCCAGCCATGTGATGGAAGCCGTGCGTTTTGGAAGAGGTGGTACCGCAGGCGGTTCCACCTCTTCCAAAGCCGCTCTAGAAGCCCATGTCGCCGCCACCCATACCGCCCATGCCGCCCGGCATGGCTGGGTGCGCCGCCGCGTCCGGCCGCTCGGTCACCATCGCCTCGGTGGTGATGATCAACCCGGCGACGGATACGGCGCCCTGGAGCGCCGCACGAACGACCTTGGTCGGATCGATGATGCCGGCCTTGATCATGTTGACGTATTCCGACTTCTGCGCGTTGAAGCCGAAATTGACGTCCTTCTGGTCGAGCATCCGTCCGGTCACCACGGCACCGTCGAAGCCGGCGTTCTGGGCGATCTGGCGCGTCGGCGCCTGCAGGGCGCGGCGCACGATGTCGATGCCAACCTGCTGGTCGTGATTGCCGCCCTTCTTCCCGTCGAGCACGCGGGTTGCGTAGAGCAAGGCTGCTCCGCCACCGGCCACGACGCCTTCCTCGACGGCGGCCTTGGTGGCGTGCATGGCATCCTCGATGCGGTCGCGGCGTTCCTTGACCTCGGTCTCGGTGGCGCCGCCGACCCTGATGATGGCGACACCGCCCGCGAGCTTGGCGAGGCGCTCTTGCAGCTTCTCGCGGTCATAGTCCGAGGTCGTGTCGGCGACCTGGGCCTTGAGCTGGGCGACACGGGCCTCGATGCTCTTCTTCTTGCCGGCGCCGTCGATGATCGTGGTGTTGTCCTTGTCGATGCGCACGCGCCGGGCGTTGCCCAGCATCTCCAGCGTGACGTTCTCGAGCTTGACGCCGAGATCCTCGGAGACCGCCTGGCCGGCGGTCAGGATCGCGATGTCCTCGAGCATGTCCTTGCGCCGATCGCCGAAGCCCGGAGCCTTGACGGCCGCGACCTTGAGGCCGCCGCGCAGCTTGTTGACCACCAGGGTGGCCAGCGCCTCGCCCTCGACTTCCTCAGCGA
>CAYZQZ010000242.1:0-6379 GCA_964480235.1 uncultured Reyranella sp.
CGCATCTCGGCATCCATCCGCGTGAGCTCGCCATCGTCGGGATGGCGGAAGTCGATTGTCATGAACAGGCGGCCGGGAATGGTGTTGCGCGACTGCGGCTGGCTTTCGATCACACCGATCGTCGAACGACCGTTGGGCCGGTTGCCGATCTCGCGGCACTTTACGATCAGTTCGGCGGCACCGACCAGGGCGTCGCGGCGGCCTTCCATCGGCGTCGTGCCGGCGTGACTCTCCATGCCGGTCCAGGACACCTCGTACCAGCGCTGCCCCTGGGCACCCGTCACCACGCCGATCTTCTTGTTCTCGCGCTCGAGAATCGGGCCCTGCTCGATATGCGCCTCGAAAAAGGCGCCGACCTTGCGGCCGCCGACCTTCTCGGGCCCGTCATAGCCGATCTTCTTCAACGCCTCCGCGAAGCTCACGCCGTCGCGGTCCTTGATCGACAGCGCATGGTCGAGCGTGAAGGCGCCGCCGGACACGCCGGACGCCACCATCGCCGGCGCGAAGCGACAGCCCTCTTCGTTGGTCCATACCGCGCCCTCGATCGGCGCCTCGGTGACGTAGTTCGAATCGTTCAGCACCCGCAGCACTTCCAGACCGGCCATCACGCCATAGGCGCCGTCGAACTTGCCGCCGGTCGGCTGGGTATCGAGGTGGCTGCCGGTCATGACCGGCGGCCTCGAGGGATCGCGGCCCTCGCGGCGGGCGAAGATGTTGCCCAGTTGGTCGACCTTGATGGTGGCACCGGCCGCCTTGGCCCAGCGCACGAACAGGTCGCGGCCCTGCCGGTCGAGGTCGGTGAGCGCGATCCGGCAGACGCCGCCCTTTTCAGTGCCGCCGATCTCAGCCAACTCCATCAGGCTCGACCACAGCCGGTCGGCATCGATCCTGAGATTTGGGCGGTCTGCGGAATTCATGGCTGCTCCTGGAACTGCGGCGTGCGAAACCTAGCACGGCCCCGCCGTGGCGCGACCCCGGCAAAGACGCTATCCGTTAGGCATGCTTCCCCTCTCCGACACACTCGTTCTCGACCTCACGCAGGTCATCGCGGGACCCACCGGCGGCCAGATGCTGGGCGACATGGGCGCCGACGTGATCAAGGTCGAGCCGCTGAACGGCGAGCACTTCCGTCCGCATTTCGGCGGCGCCTGGGTGCCGTCGATGAACCGAAACAAGCGCGGCCTCGCCGTCGATTTGCGCACGGCGGGCGGCCGCGAGGTCCTGATGCGCCTGGTCCGCAAGGCCGACGTGTTCATGGAAGCCTTCACGCCGGGCGTTATCGACAAGCTCGGCTTCGGCTGGGACGTCTGCTCGAAGGAGAATCCGCGGCTGATCTATGCCTCGATTTCGGGCTACGGCCAGACCGGACCCTATTCGAGCCGCGCCGGCTACGATCCCTGCATCCAGGCCGAGGTCGGCCTGATCGAGGCGACGGGACCGATCGGCGGCGAGCCCTGCCGCGTTGGCACCGCGCCGATCGACTATTCGACCGGCCTCGCCGCGGCGGCGGGCATCGCCTTCGCGCTGCTCGGGCGGCACAAGACCGGCAAGGGCCAGCGACTAGACCTGTCGCTGTTCGACGTCGGTATGCACCTGATGAGCCACTGGATTACCAACTACGGACTCAAGCAGGAGAACCCGGTGCGCATGGGCACCGGCAACTCGCTGATCTTCCCGCTGCGCGTCTTCCCGACCAAGACGCTGTCGGTGTTCGTGGCCGGCACCAACGATCCGTTCTGGCGCCTGCTCTGCACGGCGCTCGGCCGCCAGGACTGGCTGGCCGACACGCGCTTCGCCACCAACGACGGGCGGGTCGAGCATCGCGCCGAGCTGGAGCCGCAGATCGAGGCACACTTCGCCGCCCACACCGCCGAGGAGCTGCTCGACAAGCTCATTCCGGCCGGCATGCCGTGCTCGGCCGTCTACAAGGTGAGCGACGTGATGCAGAACCCGCACACCAAGGCGCGCGACGCGGTGATCGAGGTCGACTATCCCGGCATCGGGCCGGTGAAGTCGGCCAACAACCCGATCAAGCTCTCGGACTCCCCTGTCACTGTGCGGCGCAAGTCGCCCGCCATCGGCGAGCACACGGCGGAGATCCTGCGCGAGGTGGGCTTCGACGATTCCGAGATCGCGGGCCTGCGTGACGCCAAGGCGGTGTTCATCCCATGAAACTCGTCTACTCCGACAAGCACGCCCAGCACGATCCGCAATCCTTCGTCGTGCGCGGCACGAAACAGCGCAGCACCGAGCAGCCCGAACGCGCAACGCGCTTGCTGGCCGCCGCGATCGAGGCCGGACACCAGGTCGTGGCACCGCGCAGCTACGGCGAAGGGCCGGCCGCGACCGTGCATCGGCCCGAGTATCTCGACTTCCTGAAAGTGGCAGCGCGCGAATGGGCCAAGCTGCCCGGGGCCTCGGCGGAGGTCACGCCCAACGTCCACCCCGCCCGCTATCCCGCGACCTATCCGACGGGTCTGGCCGGCCGTGCCGGCTGGCACCAGTTCGATCTCGCCGCCCCGATCGGGCCGCACACCTGGGAAGCGGCGCTCGCTGCGACGGAACTCGCCGCCACCGCGACCGACCTGGTCCTGGAAGGCGCACGCGAGGCCTATGCACTCTGCCGGCCGCCGGGACATCATGCCTATTCCGACATGGCGGGCGGCTTCTGCTTCCTGAACAACAGCGCCGTCGCCGCCCAGCGGCTGCTTGGCAAGCATCAGCGCGTGGCGGTCGTCGATGTCGACGTCCATCACGGCAACGGCACGCAAGGCATCTTCTTCGAGCGCGACGACGTGCTCACCGTGTCGATCCACGCCGACCCGAACTTCTACTACCCCTATTTCTGGGGACACGCGCAGGAAACCGGCGCCTGCAAGGGCCAGGGCTTTAATCTCAACCTGCCGCTGCCGCTCGGCTCCCCCGACGCGCCTTGGCTCGAGGCCGGTGACAAGGCGCTGGCGCGGGTCCGCGACTTCGCGCCGACGGCGCTGGTCGTGGCGCTCGGCCTCGACGCCAGCGAAAGCGATCCGCTGCAGGGGCTGAAGGTGACCGGCCCAGGCTTCCATGCCATGGCGAAGAAGATCGCCGGTCTCGGCCTGCCGACCGTGCTGGTCCAGGAAGGCGGCTATCTCAGCGACGATCTCGGCCGCAACCTGGTGCAGTTCCTCGCGGGCTTCGAAACCGGCCGCTAGGCGAGAATCCACAGCATTAGATGTTGCCGTAGATATTGGAGTTTCTAAAGTGGTCTGACCACGGCAAGACCAAATTCCAATGATCGAAATAACCAGGCCGGATGCGGAGGAAACCAGCAGCGGCGCGGAACGTGTCTTCACGTTCTTCCGCGATCGCCTGCTGTCGGGCGGCCTCAAGGCCGGCGACCGGCTGCTGCCCGAACGCGAGCTCGCCGCGGCGCTCGACGTCAGCCGTCCGGTGCTGCGCGAGGCGCTGCGCTCGCTCGCCATGCTGGGCCTGCTCGACATCCGGCACGGCCGCGGCACCTTCGTGCGCAGCGCCGACGCCTCGGTGCTTGGCCAGGCCCTTACCCTCTGCCTCGCGCCCGAGCCAAACATCCTCGACGACGTATTGCAGGCGCGCATCGCCATCGAGTGCCAGGCCATCCGGCTCGCCTGCGAGCGTGCCAGTGAGCGCGACCTGCAGGCGATCGCCGCCACGCTCGACACGCTGGTGACCTCGCTCGACGATCCCGAGCGCGGCGGCCAGTCCGACTACGCCTTCCACCTCGCCATCGTGCGAGCGAGCGACAGCGAATCGCTGAAGAAGATCTACGAGGCAATCACGCCGCTGCTGATGCGCTCCCACGTCGAGCGCCGCCGCGATACCTTCCGCGAGCCCGCCATCACTTCGGGGCTGGTCGAGGCGCATCGCCACGTCTTCCTGTCGCTGGCCGAGCGCGATCCCGATGCCGCCGAGAACGCACTGCGCGATCACTTCGCCATCGGCGACGACCTGCGCCGCCGCAACCTGATCTCCGCCTACCAGGCACCCTCATTTAAGCAAGCGAGGAAACGCTCATGAAACTCGTCGTCGGTTCGGATCATGCCGGCTTCCCGATGAAGGCCGAGATCCTGGCCTTCCTGAAGGAGAAGGGCCACGAGGTGCTCGATGTCGGCTCCTTCGATCCCAACCCCGTCGATTTCCCCGACATCGCCCGCCAGGTCGCTGCCGCGATCACGTCGGGAAAGGCCGAGCGCGGCCTGATGATCTGCGGCACCGGCGTCGGCGCCTCGATCGGTGCCAACAAGATGAAGGGCATCCGCGCCGCCGTCTGTCACGACGTGCACTCGGCACACCAGTGCGTCGAACACGACGACGTCAACGTCATGTGCATCGGCGCCCAGATCGTCGGTCCCTGGCTCGCCAAGGATCTGATCGCGTCATATCTCGACGCGAAATTCTCGACCGCGGAGGAGTTCCGCCGGCGGGTAGCCAAGCTCGCCGACATGGACGCGGGCAGATAGTCTTCAACACAACGGAGTGGAGGAAACGATGAAGAGAACATTCGTGGCGATCGCGGTCGCCGCCGCGGCGATGATCGGCCTGAGCCATGCGGCCAATGCCGATGCCCTCGACGACATCAAGAAGGCGGGCAAGATCCGGATCGCCATCGACCTCGGCGTGCCGCCCTACGGCATGACCGACGCCCAGATGCAGCCGACTGGCCTCGACGTCGAGGCGGCCAAGGCGCTGGCCAAGGATTGGGGTCTGCAGTTCGAGCTCGTGCCGACGACCGGCGCCTCGCGCATTCCCTCGCTGCAGACTGGCAAGGCTGATCTCGTGATCTCGAGCCTGTCCTTCACCGCCGAGCGCGCTAAGGTGATCGATTTCTCGCTGGCCTATGCCGTACTGCGCACGGTGATTGCCGCCCCCAAGAGCGTCAACGTGAAGAGCCTCGCCGATCTCGACGGCAAGACCGTGGGCACGGTCCGCGGCACGACGCACGACACGCAGCTCACCAAGGAAGGCCCCAAGGGCATGAAGCTGGTGCGCTACGAGGACGACGCGACCGAAGGCCAGGCGTTCCTGAGCGGCCAGGTCGACATCTTCTCGACCGCCGAGATGCTGGTGCCGCAGCTCGACAAGAAGAACCCGGCACGCCAGGTCGAGGTCAAGTTCATCCTCGACAGCTTCAAGCTCTGCGTCGGCGTCAAGAAGGGCGAAGACCGCCTGCTGGCCGAGGTCAACAAGTGGGTGCTGGCGAACATCAAGAACGGCACGCTGAACGGCCTGAACAAGAAGTACTTCGGCAGCGACTTGCCGGAGCTGATCACCAAGCAGCAATAGCTGCCGGCTGACCGCAGCGTATCGATCCACCGCGTCGGGCCATGTCCTACCAGTTCGATTTCTCGTTCCTGGCGGAGAGATGGCCCGACTTCGTGGCCGGCGCCTGGCTCACCGTCCAGCTCACGGTCGTCTCGATCGGACTGGGCCTGGCGGTGGGCACACTCTGTGCCGTGGGTCGCGTCTATGGCACGAGGCCGATCAAGGCGGCGATCGGCTTCTACGTCGAGCTGATCCGCAATACGCCGCTGCTGATCCAGATCTTCATCGTCTATTTCGGCCTCTCGAGCATCGGCCTGAAGCTCAGCGCCGAGATCTCGGCCATCATCGCGCTGGTCGTGAACATGGGCGCCTACACGACCGAAATCATGCGGGCAGGCATCCAGTCGATCCAGAGGACCCAGCTTGAGGCCGCCGACTGCCTCGGCCTGACGCGCCTGCAGGCGATCGTGCATGTCGTGCTTCTTCCGGCCATGGAGCGCGTCTACCCCGCGTTGACCAGCCAGTTCGTGCTGCTGATGCTTGCCTCGTCGATCACCTCGCAGATCTCGACCGAGGAGCTGACCGCCGTCGCCAACAACGTACAGTCCGACACCTATCGCAGCTTCGAGGTCTATATCCTCGTAGCCCTGGTCTATCTGGCGCTGTCGGCGATCTATCGCCTGGCCTTCTGGGTGATCGGACTAGGACTGTTCACGCGCAAGCGCAAGCTCGGGACCGCGCTCTAGAATGGTCCAGCTCAACGCCAACCACTTGCTCTACCTGCTGGTCGCGGCGCAGTGGACGATCCTGCTGTCGCTGCTCGCCTTCGCGGGCGGCGCGCTGGTCGGCCTGCCGGTGGCGCTGATGCGGGTGTCGCGGCTGCGCTGGGTGCGCATCGCCGCCAGCACCTACATCCAGCTGGTGCAGGGCACGCCGCTGCTGATCATCCTGTTCCTGTCCTATTTCGGTCTCGGCATCCTAGGTCTGAAGCTCGAACCGATCGTGGCGGCGGCACTCGCGCTCACGGTCTACGCTGCAGCCTTCCTGGGCGAGATCTGGCGCGGCTGCATCGAGGCCGTTCCGAAAACCCAATGGG
>CAYZQZ010000243.1:0-6373 GCA_964480235.1 uncultured Reyranella sp.
GCCGGCAGGTCCTGGCCCAGTGCCTGTGGCGTTGGATCGGTGATGATCAGGTGAAAGCCGTAATCGATCACCGCCTTGGGCGTGGCGGCCGCGTGATAGTCCTGCACCACCTGGCGCAGTTGCATGCCACGATGCTGGGCGGCGAACGGGATCACGGTCGTGGTGCCGCCGAACGCCGCTGAAACTGTGCCCGAATAGAAATCGTCGGCGCACATCACGCCCATGCCTGACTTCTGTTCGATATGGACGTGGCTGTCGATGCCGCCGGGCAGGACGCACTTGCCCGCAGCATCGATTTCGCGCGTGCCCGTGCCTTTCAGGCCGGGCTCGACCGCGGCGATGCGGCCGTCCTTGACTCCGATATCGCCGTCGATCTGGCGATCTTCGGTAACGATACGGCCATTGCGGACGATCAAGTCATAATCAGCCATTCACCCTACTCCGCTGCGACCTTGGCTCCGTGCCCGGCCGCAGCCAGGCGTCGTTCCAAACGCTTGATGAGATTTTCGAGTTCCGCCTTGTCGTGCGAGGTCAGTGAGGAGCCAGGCGCGCGCTGCTTCGGGCTCTTGATGGCGCCGCGGCGGAACAGCACTTCCTTGCGCAGCGCCAGGCCGATCGCCGGCTGCACCTCGTGGCGAACCAGCGGCAGGTAGATGTCGAACAGGTCCTCGGCCTTCTCGGCCTCGCCTTTGGCGAACAGTTCGTAGACCTGCACCAGCATCTCGGGCCAGGCAAAGCCGGTCATGGCGCCATCTGCGCCGCGGCGCATCTCCTGCGGATAATAGAGCCCACCATTGCCCACCAGGATCGAGACGCGACGGCGACCCGGCTTCTTCTCGCCTTCGCGGACACGGGTTAGCTTGGCAAGACCCGGCGCATCCTCGTGCTTCAGCATGACGAGCTGCCTGAAGTCGTCGACCAGCCGCTCGAACACGGCTGGAGGCAGATAGACGCCGGTTGCCTGCGGATAGTCCTGATAGACGACCGGAATGTCCGGCCCCAGAGCCTGGAAGACCTGGGTGTAGTAGTTGTAGATGCCGTCGTCGCCCTTCAGCCCGGCAGGCGGTGCGACCATGACGCCCGAGGCGCCGGCGATCATCGCCTCGTGGGAGAGCCGGCGCACATTCTCGAGACCGGCATGGCTCACGCCCACGATCACCTGACGATCGCCGGCGCGACCGACCACGCGCCTCACGACGTCCAGCGATTCGTCTGCGGTGAGCTTGTGTGCCTCGCCCATCATGCCGAGCAGGGTGAAGCCGTGTACGCCGCACCTCAAATAGAAGTCGGTCAGGGTATCGACGCTCTGCAGATCGAGGGCGCCCTCATCGGTGAAGGGCGTGGCCGCGATGATGTAGACGCCTTTGGCGTTTTCGCTGAGCTTCGATGCAGACATGACTGTTGTCCTTCGGCGCAATTCTTGCACCGATCATGCCAGTCGTATTCCATTCCTGCTACCCGTCCACACCGCAAAGGGGACCTTCCGACAAACGCATGGCACGCCATATCGCCCACCGATTGATGATTTCGCTGCCAGTCCTGCTCGGCGTACTGCTCATCGGATTTCTGCTTCTGCAGGTCGTCCCCACCGATCCCGCCACCGTGTCGGCCGGCCCGAGCGCCACGCAGGCCGACGTCGAGGCGATCCGCCAACAGATGGGCCTCGACCAGCCGCTGTGGGTACAGTTCGGCCGTTATCTCGCGCGCATCCTGCAACTCGATCTGGGCCGCTCGATGATATCCAATCGCACCGTCTCGGAGGAAATCGCGCTCACGCTGGGACCGACGATCGAACTGCTGGTCGCCTGCCTGATCTGGGCGGCGCCGCTCGGGATACTGCTCGGCACGCTCGCGGCACGCCGCCACGGCTCGTGGATCGACCGCGCCATCATGGCGACCTCGGTCCTCGGCGTGTCGGTGCCTGTGTTTTGGATAGGCCTGCTGCTGATCCAGCATGTCGGCGGCGCCGGCCTGCTTCCGTTTCAGGGGCGGGCCGGCCCGATCTGGACCGCAACCGGCTTCCTGTCGATCATCTTACCGGCAATAACGCTCGGCTCGGTGTTCGTCGGTCCGGTGGCGCGCATGACGCGCACTTCGATGCTGGAGACCCTCGCCGCGGACTACGTCCGGACTGCGCGGGCCAAGGGCCTGCCCGACTGGACCGTCACGCTGAAACACGCCTTGCGCAATGCGCTGATCCCGGTGGTGACACTGATCGGCCTTCAGATTGGCTTCCTGATGGGCGGCTCGGTGGTGACCGAGACGATGTTCGCCTGGCCGGGCGTGGGCCGCATGGCGGTGGGCGCCATCACCTCGAGCGACTTCCCGCTGGCGCAGGGCGCAATCCTGATCCTGGCGGTGGGTTTCATGGTCGTGAACCTGGTGGTCGACACGCTCTATGCCTGGCTCGACCCGCGCATCGCCTCGAAGTGATCCGGCAATGACCGACACCACGGCCGACCTTTCCGCCGCGCCGCCGCGCCGGCCCGGCAACAAGGCACTGAAGCGGCTCCTCAAGGACCCCGCGGCGATCATCGCGGCGATCCTGCTCATCCTGATCGTGAGCGCGGCCGTACTGGCGCCGCTGATCGCGCCATTCGATCCCTACAACAGCAACATGCGGCTGCGCTTCTGTCCGATCGGCTCGCCGCGCTGCCCGGATTTCCTGCTCGGGGCCGACCAACAGGGCCGCGATATGGTGACTCGCCTGCTCTACGGCCTGCGCGCGACACTGGGCATCGGCGTGCTGGCGGTGGCGATCGGCGGCGGCCTCGGCGCCGCGATCGGCCTGCTCGCGGCATACTACAGGCGCCTCGACGTGCCGCTGATGCGTCTGGTCGACGTCCTGCTCTCCTTCCCCGCCATCCTGTTCGGTCTCGCCATCGCCGCCGTGATCGGCACCGGCCTGAAGGGCCTGATCATGGCGCTCTGCATCACCGCCATCCCCTCGATCGCGCGCATCGCGCGCGGGTCTGCCCAGCAGGTCATGCAGCAGGAATACATGGAGGCCGGCCGCGCCGCGGGCTCGAGTGACCTCAAGCTGCTGTGGCGCTATCTCGCCGCCAATTGCTGGCCGGTGATCATGATCTACATGACCCTTCAGCTCGGCCAGGTGATCCTGCTCGGATCGGCTCTCTCCTTCCTGGGCCTCGGCGCACAACCGCCGACGGCCGAACTCGGCAGTATGGCGTCCGACGGCCGCCGGTTCCTGACCATCGCGCCGCATGTCTCGACCCTGCCCTGCGTGATGATCTTCATGGTGGTGCTGGCTTTCAACGTCCTGGGCGACGCGCTGCGCGACGCCCTCGACCCTCAACTCAGGCAATAGGAGGTACGTATGGTGTTGCGATCGATGTTCTGTGCCGTGGCCGCAGGAGCGGCACTATCGTGGGCCGTCCCGGCGCTGGCCCAGAAGACCGTGACGGTCGTGCGCGAGATCGACACCGACCGCTACGATCCGCACAAGTCGACGGCGCGGTCGAACGCCGAGGTCATGTACATGGTCGGCGACACGCTCGTGAACCTCGACTACGACATGAAAACGCTGAAGCCTGGCCTCGCGACGAGCTGGTCGGTGTCGCCCGACGGCCTCACCTACACCTTCAAGCTCCGCCCCGACGTCACCTTCTGCTCCGGCAAGAAGATGACCGCCAAGGAGGTTGCCGCAAGCTACGAGCGCTGGCTCGATCCGGAGACCAAGGGCCTGGTGAAGTGGCGCATGGGCGACGTCGACAAGATCACGCCGGTCGACGACGTCACGCTCGAGTACAAGCTCAAGAAGCCGTTCTCCGAACTGCTCTACCAGATGACCCAGTACTTCCACACCGTGGTGAACGCCGAGCAGGCCAAGCAGCTCGGCGCCGATTTCGGCGTAAAGGCGTTCGACGGCACCGGGCCGTTCTGCATGGAAAGCTGGACGCCGCGCGACTCGACGGTGCTGACCAAGCACGCCGGCTACAAATGGGGTCCGGACATCTATGGCGGCGTCACCGAGGCGCAGGTCGACAAGGTGATCTGGAAAGTCGTGCCTGAGGAGAACACGCGCGTGACCGCGCTGACCGCCGGCCAGGCCGATGCCTCTCAGTACGTGCCCTACTGGGCGCTCAAGGACCTCATGGCCGACAAGAGACTCTCGGTCTCCAAGGCGGATAACTATTTCTGGAGCTACTTCATAGGCTTCAAGATCGACAAGGAGATGGTGAGCGACGTGCGCGTGCGCCAGGCGATCAACCTTGCCGTCGACCAGAAGGCGATCACCGATGCCGTGACCTTCGGCTTCGCCGAGCCTGCCAACACGATGCTGCTGCCGACCGTGCTCGACTTCAATCCGAAGCTCGATCGCAGCAAGTACGGCGAGAACGTCAAGGAAGCCGAGAAGCTCCTCGACGAAGCCGGCTGGAAGAAGGGTCCCGACGGTTTCCGGACCAAGGACGGCAAGAAGCTGGCGCCGCTGATCTACGGCATCTCGGGCCAGTTCAAGGAGGTCGCCGAGGCGGTCCAGGGCGACCTGCGCAAGGTCGGCATCGACCTGCAGATCCAGCTGTTCGATTCAACGGTGGCGTGGGGCAAGCTCGCGACGCAGGAGTTCGATGCCTTTGGCATGAGCTTCCCGTACGTCTCCGCCGGCGATGCGCTGAACCTCTACTTCCGCTCGGCCAATACGCCGACGCCGAACCGCATGAATTGGAAAGACAAAGAGACCGACGAGCTTCTGGACAAGGGCAGCCAGGCGCTCGACGACGCCACCCGCACTGCCGCCTACCAGGCGGTGCAGCAGAAGGTGCACGACGCCTTCGTCTGGATCCCGCTCTACCACGACCCGCTGTTCCTGGTGAGCGGCGCCAAGGTCAAGCCCATGAAGGCGCACGGCAACTATGGCTGCGCGATGTACAAGGGGCTCGGAATTGCGCTGAAGTAGATCAGTCGCTCGCTCTCCCCCTCCCTGCCTCCCCCGTAAGACGGGGGAGGTGGCCCGAAGGGCCGGAGGGAAAAGCCATTCGAATAAAAGTCGGAGGAAGAGATTGCTATGACCATCACCAAGATCGCCGGCCTCGACCATGTCGTGGCCTGGGATGAGTCCGAGCAGCGACATGTCTATCTCGACAAGGCCGACTTGGTGTTCAGGGACAACGAGGTCGTGCATATCGGGCCGGAGTATGACGGACCGGCCGACGTCACGATCGACGGCAAGGGCTTCATGGCGATTCCGGGCCTGGTCAACGTACACAGCCACCCCTTCTCGGAACCCGCCAACAAGGGCCTGACCGAGGAATACGGCTCGGACAAGCTCGGCCAGAGTTCGCTCTACGAATATCTTACGGTGTACGGCCTGAACCCTGAGGATGCGGGGCCGTCATCGCTCGTCGCGATATCCGAGTTGCTGAAGAGCGGCGTCACCACCATTACCGATCTGTCGATGGCGCGACCGGGCTGGGTAGAAGACCTCGCGAAAAGCGGCATCCGGGCCGTCGTCTGCCCGATGATGCGCCAGGGCGTGTGGTTCACTAAGAACGGCCACACGGTCGACTACGCCTGGGACGAGAAGGCGGGCGAAAAAGCCTTCGAAGTCTCGATGAAGACGCTCGACGAGGCGGCACGCCATCCGAGCGGCCGCATCTCCGGCATGGTCGGGCCGGCACAGATCGACACCTGCCGCGAGGGCTTCTTCAAGGAGGCCCTGCAGGAGGCGAAGAAGCGCGGCCTGCCAATGCAGACCCATGCGTGCCAGGCCGTCGTCGAATTCCACGAGATGGTGCGCCGGCACGGCAAGACGCCGATCGAGTGGCTGAACGACATCGGCGTGCTGGGCCCCGACCTGGTGATCGGCCACGGCATCTTCCTGAACGACCATCCGCAGATCCATTACCCGCACGCCCACGATTTCGAGATGTTGCGCGATTCGGGCGCGTCGGTGGCCCACTGCCCCACCGTGTTCGCCCGCCGCGGCATGGTGATGAACTCGATCGGCCGCTACATGAACGCAGGCATCACGGTCGGCATCGGCACCGACACGTTCCCGCACAACATGCTCGATGAGGTACGGCTGGTCTGCTACCTCGCCCGCGTCTTCACCATGAACTACAAGATGGGCACGACGCGGCACGCCTTCGAGGCGGCGACGATCGGCGGCGCCAGGATCCTGCGCCGGCCCGACCTCGGCCGGCTGGCGCCGGGAACCAAGGCCGATTTCTCGCTGGTCGACATGGGCCATCCCTACATGCAGCCGAGCCACGAACCGGTGCGCAGCCTGATCTACTCGGCCGGCGACCGCGCCATTCGCCACGTCTATGTCGACGGCAGGCAGGTGGTGAAGGATGGCAAGGTGCTGACGGTCGACGTCGAAGCCGCGACCGCAGGCCTGATCGAGGGCCAA
>CAYZQZ010000244.1:0-6348 GCA_964480235.1 uncultured Reyranella sp.
ACGACGTGGAGGCCGCCCACGCCGCCGGCATTCCCGCCGTCCTGGTGAGCTGGGGCTATACCGCACGGCCCGCCAGCGAGCTTGGCGCCGAGGCGCTGCTCGAGCGCTTCGACGCCCTGCCCGAGGCTCTCGGCCGGATCGCCGGCCGCGGTTGACGGGATTGTTGGCAGGCCCTATACGCGCCCCGTCCGGGCGCTTAGCTCAGCGGGAGAGCACACCCTTCACACGGGTGGGGTCGTAGGTTCAATCCCTACCGCGCCCACCATTATTTTCGAGGGCCTTCGGCAAATCAGCCGGAGGCCCTCGCCGTTTGCGGAGCCGGCGAGGCTTCACGGGAACTGCCCGCGCCGGATTTGATGCGGCTCAAAGCCGGCGCCCGTGCCGGCGGCCACAATCCCTGCATCCACTGGCAATTGTCCGATAGAGTGCGCGCTGCATGACGACCGTCCCGACCCTTCGCCCCGGCGACCGTGTGCCGGATTTCGCCCTTCCCGCCCTGGACGGCAAACTCCGGAAGTTCGTCTGGTCGTTCACCGGCCGGCCCGTCGCGCTGGTCGCGGTCGACGATGTCCGCAATCTCGATGCCGACCAGTTCGCGAAGCTGCGCCTGGCCTGCGCTGCGGCCAAGACCAACGTGGTCGTGCTTGCGGCCGTTCCGATCGCCACGGCGGCGCCGGCCTGGGCGAAGTTCAACCTCGAAAGCGAGGATCCGCTGCTTCTCTGCGACGGCGAGCGCAAGATCGTCCCCATGCTCATGGCCCAGGGTGGCGCGACATTGGGTCAGGCCGCCCTGTTGCGCAGCCGTGTGCTCGTGCTCGATCCCAACCAACGGCTGGCGGCGGCGTACGACACCCGGCCGCTGCTTGCCGCCGCCGAAGGGGTCGCGGCCGTGGCGCACGAGGTCGCCAGCGATATCGGCGGCGACCAGCTCGTGAAGATTCCCATGGCGCCCGCCCTTGTGCTGCCGAGGGTCTTCGAGCCCGACTTCTGCACCCAGGTGATGCGGCTCTGGCACAAGGGCGATCACAACGACAGCGGCGTGTCCTCGCGCTACGGCAACGTCAACGTCGCCGAGCTCAAGCGGACCGAAGACTATGTCGTGGTCGAGCCGATGATGCAGAAGGCGATCTCCGACCGCCTTGCCTGGCGCATCGGCCCCGAGCTGATCAAGGTCTTCGCCTACGACCGGGAATTCTCCTTCGACGCCCATGTCGTGCTGTCCTACAGCGCCGAGGGGCAGCACTTTTTCGGCGCGCATCGCGACAACGGTGCACCGACCACCGCCGACCGCTCCTTCGCGGTGTCGCTCAACCTCAATGACGACTTCGAGGGCGGCGATCTCGTGTTCCCCGAGTACTCGTCCATCAGGGTCCGCCCGCCGGCCGGAGGCGCCGCGGTCTTTTCCTGTTCGCTGCTCCACGAAGTCGTGCCGGTGACACGCGGCCGTCGCTTCGCCCTGACGACCTTCTTCCGCACCAAGAAGTAGGCGTCAGCCGGCAGCCGCCTGCCAGCTCTTGGCCTCGCCCTCGTAGAGCTCGCCCGGATTGCCGTGCACAGTGGTGCGCCACATCATGCGCTGCTCGCGCTCGCCATCGTACCAGGTCGCAGTGTGTACCAGGCAGCGATTGTCCCAGACGATGACATCGCCCTGCGTCCATTCGTGGACGTAGATGAATTCGGGCCGCGTGTAGTGGCTCATCAGCCGATCGAGCAGTTCGGCCGCCTCGCCATGCGGCCCGGGCGGCATGCCGACGAACGGACCGTCGAACCAGTCCATCTGCGAGTACTCGCAGAGATAGAGCGCCTTCTTGCCAGTCACCGGATGGACGCGCACCACCGGCTGCGGCTGCGAGCGATCGTTCGCGGCGGCCGGCGGCGGTGTTTCGCCCTTCAGGGCGGCCTCGCGGCCACGGCCGGCGAAAGGCCGCGTGTGCAAACCCTGCAAGGTCTCGACCCGCGCTTTGAGTTCGGCCGGCAGCGCCTCGTAGGCGAGCGTGCCGCTCGCAAAGATGGTCTGTCCGCGTGCACGGTCGACCGGCGACATCGCGTAGAACAGCGAGATGTCGGGCGGCGGGCGGCGATAGCTCTGATCGGTATGCCAGCCCCTTCGGTGCGGATACTGGACCGGGAGTTTGCCGTCGGCGGTGAGCGGCGGCTCGGGCCGCTTGGGAGGCGCGCGATTCACCGGCGCCATGTTCGAGACCAGGAAGATTTCGGGCACGGTGGGGTGCACCATGTTCTTGCCGGTGAGCAGATAGCGGTAGTCCTCGATCTCCGGGCCGAACAGGCGGCTGAGCTCGACGAGCTTCCGCGGGTCTGCGGTGATCTCGCCGAGGCCCGGCAGACACAGCAGCCCGCCTGCGTCCGCCAGTGCCCGGGGAAGCGCCTCGGGATCGGCCAGGGCTTCGGAAACCCCGGAAAGCCGGACGGTGGCGCCGTAACGTGCGCCGGGCAGCGGGCCTTCGATCTTCACGCACGCCCTCCCGCATAGGGGTCGTTGACGCCGTCGAGCGGCCACACCGGCCGACGCAGCTTCTTGAACTTCAGCCGCGTGATGTCGGGCGAGCAGATGCCGCCGGAATCGACGACGATGATCTCGCGCGCGATCGGCCCGTAGGCGGCGCGGAAATGCTGAACGCTCTTCACGACCACGACATCCTTGGTCACGGGATCGATGCCCTGACTGAGGAAAACCTGCAGGTCGATGGTCTGGATGCGGTTGGAGATCGTCACGACATCGATGCCGCCCTCGATACCGCCCAGGCGCAGCACCGCCGTCGGTCCCATCTGGGTCTCGACGCCGGCATTCATCGGTCCGTCATTGCGGAAGGTGCCATCGGACAGCAGGCGCACCAGCGCCCTGGCCTTCACAGGCTTGCCCATCGATTCGTCGGTGTGGCCGCCCAGTTCGACGTCGATCTCGGCGCCGACGCCCGCCTTCATCGCCTGCTGCACGGTCATCGGATCGTAGATCGTGCCGTACGCCACGTTCCGGATGCCGGCGTCGATCAGCGACTGCAGCACCGGCGTGGTGTCGTTGTACCCGCCACCGCCCGGGTTGTCGGTGCCGTCGGCCAGCACCAGCGGCCCCTTCTGTCCCGGCTTGGCACCTGCACGGGCCGCGGCAATGCCGTCGGAGATCGGCCGATAGCCCGACTTCATCTCGCCCTTGCGGCGCCAGATGTCGTCCACCAATTCGCGCGCAATCGTCTTGGCGCGCGCTTTGGCCGACGGCTCGAAGCTCACCGCGATCGATGGGCCGGTGTAGGGCATATCCGACCAGGTGAAGCCCGCCTGGATCGAGACCACGTTGATGCCGGGCTCCGTCTCATACTGGTCTGCCTTGGCCAGCATGTCGCGCATCTGACCGGCATAGGTGGTGCGGCCGTGATCGGCGCCCTCGAGCATCGCGGGCTGTACCAGCAGGCAGCGCGGCTTCTTCCTGCCTTCCATGGCCGCCTGAACCAGCGCCGCCGCCTGCACCGCGCGTTCATAGCCGTCGACATGCGGATAGGTGCGGTAGCTCACCAGCGCGTTGGCATTGCTCGCCATCCTCACCGTGGCGTTGGCATGCAGGTCGAGCGTGGCGGCGATCGGCACGTCCGGTCCGACGATGCCGCGCAGCGCCTCCAGCAGCGCACCCTCGGCATCGTCCTCGGTCTCGGTCACCATGGCGCCGTGCAGGGAGAGGCAGATCCCATCGAGCTTGTCGGCCTTTCTTGCCGTGTCGAGGATGATGTCGCGAATCGTCTCCCAGGTTTCTTTCGTCAGCGTACCGGACGGCGTGGCGTTGGCGGCGACGGCATAGACCGGCTGCCAGCCGTACTTTGCGGTGCTGTCGATGTAGCCGCCCATCTCGTTCTTCGTGCCCTTGAACTTCGGCACGATAGCCTCGCCTTCGACCAGGAAGCGGCGGCGATAATCGTCGAGCGTGGTCGGCAGCTTGGAGAAGGTGTTGGTCTCGTGCATGAATTGCGCGAGCAGAACGCGGAACGCCATCTACTGAAACTCCCCTAGATCTTTGCCGTCTTGAGCCACTCCGCCTGCCCCTCCTCGCCCTCGACGCCGGTCGTCTCAAGCAAACGGCAGACCATCATGTAGTACCCGACGGTCAGCGTGAGCTCGATCACCGCACCGGGCGACAGGAAGGCCTGCACCGCCTTCAGGTTCTTGTCCGAGGCCTTCACGTTCCGCACCACGTCGTCGGCGAAGCGGAGTACCGCCTTTTCGTTGTCGGCGAAGGCAGGTGCCTCGATGGTTGCATCCCGCAGGGCCGCGATCTTTTCCTCGGCGACGCCGACCTCGCGCGCGATGCGCTCGTGCTGGAACACCTCGTAGGCAGCACGGCTCAGGCGCCCGACGCGAACAATCGCCAGTTCGCGCAAGCCTGGATCGAGTTCGCAGCGGTAGAGCAGCGCATTGCCCATGCGCACGAAGCCCTTCAACCCGGATTCCGAGTTGGCCAGCATGCGGAAGATGTTCAGATGCGGCTTAAGCTTGCCGAGAAATTCGGCATGCTTGCCCGTGGCAGTGTCGACTTCGTAGTACGGAATGCGCGGCATCGGTCCTCCCAATGCCGGCGAGCGTGCAGCTACCGCCTCATCCGGTCAACGAACCAGATGAGTTACATCCAGCCCTGTCGCAAGAAAGGGTTGAGGAGGCGCCCCCACACACCTGTCAGCACGATCGGCTTTTCGACGACGATGAGGGCAATGCACGGCGGGCCCGGATCGGCGATCGGCTGGTGCTCCTGCTGTCCCGGCCCCACAGCGAAATCGCCGACGCCGTAATTGCCGGTGTTGTCGGAATAGCCGCCCTGCAGGACGATTGTGTACTCGGCACCGGCATGGCGATGCACCGGCAGACCCTTGCCGGGATCCAGCTTGAGCAGCGATACGCGATGGCTGTCGCCGTGGAGATCGAGCCGGATCTCCTCGAAGCCACCGAACGCCTTCTTCCATGCCTTCCCGGCGCCGAGATAGCGCCGCAGCGCCGCCGGCGCCCATTCGTAGCCGGGCCGCGGGGAGACCGGTGCAGACATCGCCTCGACCGGCGCGGCTTCGAGCTTCGCCAGGGTGCGCTCGAGGGCAGCCTCGTCGAGGCTTCCTCCAAACTCATCGGGAGCCTCGCTGTCGAGCAGCGTGCCGCCGACCGCCGTCAGGGCGTCGACGGTGCGGCGCGCCGCCGGGTCGAGGGCGACATGAAGCGCCACCGCCAACGCCGGTCCTTCCGGCAGATTGCCGGTGGCGTAGTCGAGCAGCAGTTCCTCGGGGGCCGGATGGCGGCTCATGACCTGTCTTCTCTCTCCAACGCTTCCCGCAGCCGCCCGAGGGCCAGGCGAATGCGGGATTTCACGGTGCCCAGCGGCAGCCCCAGCTCTTCTGCGATCGCGGTGTGCGTTTTATCCTCGAAAAACGCCATGCGGATCACGGTCAGCTGGTCGGCCGACAGGTCCTTCAACAGTTCCTGCACTCGCGTATACGTCTGGCCGGCGAGAACGGATTTGTCGGCGTCGTCGGCCTCCGGTGCAAAAACCGTCAGCCAGTCCTCGGTTTCGATCGCCGGCCGGGCGGACCGCCGGATCAGGTCGATCCGCTTGTTCCGGGCAATGGTGTAGATCCAGGTCGCCGCCGACGCCCGGCTGCGGTCGAAGCTCGCGGCCTTGCGCCACACCAGGATCATCGCTTCCTGGGCCGCTTCCTGCGCGGCCTCGGCATCGGCGCCGCCACGCATCAGGAAGGCCCTTATCCGCGGACCGAAATAGCGGAACAGCGCGGCAAAGGCCGCGCGATCCTGCCGTGCGGCGATCGCCTCGACCAGAGTGGCAGCCTCGTCGGCCGACAGCATCGGATTCTCCTGCCGGACCGCCTCAGACCGGCCTTCCGCCCTGGGCGCCGAGATCCCAGAACAGCCCGGCCATGAGCCGCAGGCCCTCGCGCGCCACCGGCGCCAGCAGGTGCTCGTCCGGCGCGTGCTGGCTGCAGGCGCCGTAGGAATGCGGCACCCAGACCGTCGGCATGCCGAGAATGTCGGTGAAAACCTCGTTGGGCAGCGAGCCGCCGAGGTTGGGCAGCATGTGCGGCTTCTGGCCGGCGGTCTGTTCGATGGAGCGCGCGGCAAACTTGGCCCACGGGCTGTCGGGATCGAGCCGCGTCGCATTCATGATCACATCGCGCGCCGGAGTGACCTCAATGTCGCCGAAGCCATGCCGCTCGAGATGCCGGCGCAATGCCGGCACGATGTCGTTGGGATCGGTGCCGACCACAAAGCGCAGCTGGCAGTAGGCGATAGCGCTGGGCGGGATGGCGTTGACCGGCTGGTCGGGGTTGCCGGTTTTGAACGCCAGGA
>CAYZQZ010000245.1:0-2563 GCA_964480235.1 uncultured Reyranella sp.
AGGGCATAGGTGTGGCGCACCGTGATGCCGGGCAGCTTGCCCTTCTTGCGCAGCATGACGAAGCCCGTCCCCAATGCCACCGCGAGCGGCGCCGCCAGCAGGAAGCCGCGCGACTCGATGCCCGCGAGCACATCGGGCTTGTAGGCTTTCACGGTTTCGGCCATCCGCTCGATGGTGGCGTGCCAGGCCTTGGGATGCGCCAGCAGGGTCGAGATGTCGTAGAATAGAATGCCGGGCTTGGGAAAATCCGGGATCGAGCGAATGTGCTTCCTGAGATCGATTTGCTCAGCCATGTCGAGTCCTGTCCTCACTGATATGCCGGCGGCGGCACGAAGCTGCGATATTCCTTCTCGAGCAGCTTGGCGAACTCGATGCAGGTGTAGTCGTCGTACTGACGGCCGATGATCTGGACGCCGATCGGCAGGCCGTCCCTGGTCTGGCCGATCGGGGCGGCAGAGGCCGGCAGCAAGGTGACTCCGGCATAACCTGCCCAGAAGATTTGGTCGACCACCGGTACCTTCTTGTTGTTGACCACGATCGTGCGCAAGTGACGCAGGCCTGCCTGATCATGCGGGAAAGCCGCCGTTACCGCGACCGGACAGAGCATCAGGTCGTAATCCTCGAAGAAGGCGTCCCAGGCCAGACGCATGCGGTGACGCTTTTCGTTCAGTCGCAGCCAGGTGCGGTGCGGGAGGGTGTTACCGCGCTGCATTTGCGCGAAGTAGCTCATGTCGTCGTCGGGCAGGGCGGCGACATCGCGAAGCGCGGCGTTGTAGGCCTCGTCGGGGATGCGCGCCGACGTCGCCGCGCGGAGCAGGCGGATATAGACGTCGTTCAGTTCGGCGGTATCGAAGGCCGGCCGCGCCTTGTCGTCGACCCTGGCCTTCTTCTTGCCAAGGAAGTCGGCAAGCTTCTGGATTTCGTCCTGCACCGACTGGTCGACTTCGGCATTGGGATCGGAGAGAAGCACGGCGACCTTGTAGTCGCGCAACTTTGTCTTGCGCGCCTTGGGCAGGCTGAGTTTCCAGCCGCGGCCGTCGATCGCGTCCGGCCCTGCCATGATGTTCATTGCGATCTCGAGATCCTCCGCGCCGCGGGCCAACGGCCCGACGACGCCGATGTCGCCGCTGGTCGAGACCGCGCCGCCGAGCGAATGGCCCTTGGGCGAAACGACACCCCAAGTGGGCTTGTGGCCGTATACGCCGCAATAGTGGGCAGGATTGCGGATCGAGGCGCCGATGTCGCTGCCCGCTTCAATACCGGTCAAGCCGGCGGCAAGGGCGGCGCCGGAACCGCCCGACGAGCCGCCCGGCGTGCGCGAGAGGTCCCATGGATTGTTGGTCGAGCCGTAGACCTCGTTGTAGCTCTGCCAGTCGGCCAGATTCAGCGGCACGTTGGTCTTGCCGAACAGGGTGACGCCGGCGTCGATCATGCGCTGTGCCACCAGTGAATTCTGTTCGGCCTTGTGGCTCTTGAAGGCCGGATCGCCCCAGGTGGTCGCATAGCCGGCGACGTCGAACGATTCCTTGATTGTCATCGGCACACCGTGCAGCGGGCCCAGCTTCTTGCCGGCCTTGACCGCCTTGTCGGCTGCCTTGGCGCGTTTGCGTGCGCCTTCGATATCCGAGGCGATAACGGCGTTCAGCTCCGGGTTATAGGCCTCGACCCTTTCCACATAGAGATCGAGCAGTTCGAGGCACCCGATCTTCTTCTTCCGGATCGCCGAGGCGAGCTGCTTGGCGGTGCGGAAGGGCAGGGCGAGCGATTTTGACATGGTCCTGCCGTAGCATATTGTTCCGGCCTCGGTGAAGAAGACTGGTGGGAAGAAACCGGTGTGACAAAACTGCCCGCCTCCTGCATGCGATTTGCCCTGCCTCTGGGCACTTCGTTCTTCATGACCTTCCTCGTGTCGGGCGTGGCGACCTGGCGGGCGCTCGGCCTATCGATCGGCATGCTCGAAACCTGGATGACGTCCTGGATGATCTCGTGGGCCGTCGCCTTTCCCACCATGTTCGTGATGCTGCCGCGCGTTCGGCGCTGGCTGAGCCACTTCATCGAGGAAGGCTGAGGTGGCGGCCCTGCCGAGCGGCAATCTCTTCGCCGCCATCGCCACGGGAGGCCCCGATGAGCGGTTCGATCTGCTGGCCCAGTCGCCCGGCGCGAGAATCGAACGCATTATATCGACCGGCCAAGCGAGTCCGCCCGGCTTCTGGTACGACCAGCCCGAAGATGAATTCGTCCTCCTGTTGAGTGGCGCTGCCCGCCTGCGCCTTGAGATGGATAACCGGATCCTCGACCTGAAGCCCGGTGACTGGATCGATATTCCCGCCCGCTGCCGCCATCGTGTTGAGGCGACGCAAGCGGATCCGCCGACCGTGTGGCTGGCCGTGCGCCGCAAGAAAAACTAGCGCGGACGGCGCTTTACCCGCGCGGTCGCCTCGGCGATCAGGGGATCGTCGGGCCAGTAGTGCCGCGGATAGCGGCCCTTCAACTCCGCCTTCACGTCCCGGTAGCCGCTTCTCCAGAAGCTCGCGAGATCGCGCGTCACCTGCACCGGTCGCCG
>CAYZQZ010000245.1:2663-6341 GCA_964480235.1 uncultured Reyranella sp.
TGTCCGACAGGTCGGGCCAATTCTGGTCCTGCTGGCGCAGGAAGGCGACCCGCTGCCGCCAGCCCTGCAAGTCGTCGCTCCAGGGCAGGCTGGCCAGTCCCATCTGCCGCACGCCCTCGATCATCGCGGCCTTGAGTTTCTCCGGATCGGGGCGGGCGAGCGGCTTGTCGTCCAGTACCAGCGCATCCAGGCGACGTTGCCGTCGCGCCAGCACGGCTCCTTCCTGGGCATTCCAGCGCAGGACCTCTTCGTCAGCGATGCGATCGGCGTAGGCCTCCTCGATCCCGGTGAGAGTGATCGGCGCCGCGAGAAAAACGCGCGCGTCCTGACCGGAGCCGTCGAGATCGGCAACGACCAGGAACTCCTCGTTCGACATTGCGTCGCCATCGGGCAATGCGACACCGCGGCCGCCCGACAGCAGATAGCGCCCGGCCGAGCCCGGCCGCCGGCGGCCAATGCGATCAGGATACGCGAGCGCCAGCAACTCGCCTGTCGTCGCCACATCGGGCGTTCCGGACTCCTGCCGCGGCGTGAGCCGTCGAGCCATCTCCGAGATCTGGCGCGGCGCCTTGCCGGCCAGGGCGAGATCGACGCGATGCCGCAGGTCGACATCGCGCTGGCCGGGTGGCAGGCGCAGAAAATCGCGCTCGCTCAGGATGGCGGCCAGCAGGGCGGCGACCCTGCCCTGGCCCAGTTCGCGGCCTTTCAGGACCAGGTGCGCGAGGCGCGGATGCTGACCCAGCCGGACCATGGCGCGGCCATGCGACGTGATCGCTCCCGCGGCGTCGATGGCGCCGAGATCGCGCAACAGCGCCCGTGCCGTCGCCAGTGATGCCGGCGGCGGCGGCGTGAGCCACGGCAAGGTGGTTCCGTCGGTGCCCCAGGCGGCGAGTTCCAGGGCCATCGGGGCGAGGTCGGCATCGAGAATTTCGGGGGGTGTGAACGGCAGCAGGCCGCGTTGAGCTTCCTCGGTCCACAGCCGGTAGCACACGCCCGGCTCCAGGCGGCCGGCGCGGCCACGTCTCTGGTCGGCGGAGGCCTGGCTGACCCGCACCGTTTCCAGCCGGGTCATGCCCGAGCGCGACGAGAAGCGCGGCACACGCATCTGGCCGCTGTCGACCACGATGCGTACGCCCTCGATGGTCAGGCTGGTCTCGGCGATCGAGGTTGCCAACACCACCTTTCGACGATCGGCGGGCGCGGGCGAGATGGCGCGATCCTGCTCGGCGGGCGACAGGTCGCCGTACAGCGGGGCGATATCGACGTTCTCACCGGCACCCCGCAGCGCCTCTTCGACCCGGCGGATCTCGGCGACGCCTGGCAGAAACACCAGCGCGCTGCCCCCTTCCTCTCCGAGCGCACGGCGCACCACCGACGCCACATTGCCTTCGAGCCGTCCGGTAGGCTCGCGGTCGAGGTAGCGGGTCTCGACGGGAAACATGCGCCCGGCGGAGTCCACCACCGGTGCGCCGCCCAGCCGCGCGGCAACGGGGCCCGGGTCGAGCGTCGCCGACATGGCGATGACCCGCAGGTCCTCGCGCAAGGCGGCTTGCGCCTCGCGCACCAGGGCGAAGGAGAGGTCCGTCTCGAGGCCGCGCTCGTGCAACTCGTCGAAGATCACGCAGCCGATACCGTCCAGGGAGGGATCGTCCTGCAGCATTCGCAGGAACAGGCCGTCGGTCACGACTTCGATTCGGGTACGCGGGCCGACCTTGGTGTCCAGCCGCACGCGATAGCCGACCGTCTCTCCGACCGTTTCACCGAGGCTTTGCGCCATGCGTCGTGCCGCCGCCCGGGCCGCCAGCCGCCTCGGCTCCTGCATGACGATCTTGGATATGCCGAGCCACGGTGCGTCGAGAAGGGCGAGCGGCACGCGCGTCGTCTTGCCGGCACCCGGCGGCGCCACCAGGACGGCAGCATTGCGCGCCTCCAGTGCGGCCTTCAGGCGTGGCAGGGCTTGGTCGACAGGCAGCGAATCCGTGGGCAGCGAGTCCATCGGCGGCGCTTATAGCCTATGATCTCCTGCAAGACCGGGAGAAACGCCGTGCTGAAATTGACCTTCTGTCTGCGTCGCCTGCCGGCGCACAGCCATGCCGAGTTCTGCGACTATTGGCTGAACAAGCATGGGCCGTTGGTGCGCCGCCTCCAGCCGGCGCTGGGCATGGTGCGCTATGTCCAGGTCCATCGCCTCGACGATGCCCTCGAAGAGACATTGGGCGGAGGCATGCGCAAGGTTCGCGGCGCGCCGGCACCCTATGACGGAATCGCCGAACTGTGGTGGGAGTCGGAGGAGGCATTTCGCGGCGGCGGCCGCACCAGGGAAGGTCGCGAGGCCGGCCGGCTGTTGCTCGAGGACGAGGCCCGCTTCATCGACCTCGGGAAGTCACCGCTTTGGCTCAATCGTGAGGAGGAGATTTGGCCGCGCTCTGGTAGTGTTACGGGATGATTCGCTACATCCTGGCGCTCGCTACCTTCATCGCCTGTGCATCGTCGGCGGTGGCACAGACGCAGATGGCGCCATACCCCACGAAGGCAGTGAAACTCGTGGTCGGTGCGCCGTCAGGTGCCCGCAACGATCGAGTCGCCCGAATTGTGGCGGCGCGTGTGCAGAGCCGGCTCGGCCAGCCGGTAAACATCGAGAACGTCCCGAGCCCGCAGTCCATCGAGGCGGCGTCGGTCGTCGCGAAAGCGCCGCCAGATGGATACACGCTGCTGATCGCCACCACCGCGGCCTTGACCATCAATCCGTTCGTGTACTCGAAGCTGCCCTACGACCCGGGAAAGGACTTCGCGCCTGTCTCGCTGCTGGCGGAATTTCCTCTCCTGCTGGTGGTCGATTCGGCGTCGCCAATCAAGTCGGTGAAGGAACTGGTCGACTATGCCGGCAGCAAGTCGGGTGGCGCCAAGTACGGCGTGAACGGCGTCGCCTCTCAATTGACGGCCGAACTGTTCAAGCAGGGTACCGGGGCTGCGCTCGAACCCGTCTCCTTCGACGATCCGGAAGCGTTGCTGACGGCGCTGCGGTCCGGTGAAATCCTCATGGCGTTCGCCGAATCGGCCGTCGTTGCCGAGTCTCTCAAGTCCGGTAAAGTTCGGGCCCTCGGCATCACCACGCCAAGGCGCGCGATGGATTTCCCGGAGATCCCCACGCTGGTCGAGTCAGGCGTTCCCAACATGGTGATCAACTTGTGGACCGGCCTGGTGGCGCCGGCCGGCACGCCGCCGGCGATCCTCTCTGCCCTGCAGGACGTCATTGCCGACACGCTCGATATGAGGATCGTCAAGGACGAGTTCGATGCTCTCTTCGTCGATGCGTGGTCGACCTCGCCGAAGGAATTTGCCGAGATCATCGCCAGGGACTCTGCGCGCTGGAAGGAAATCGCGGACAAGGCCAAGGTGAAGCTCGACTGGTCAATGACGCCCTGAATGAACGGGAGCAATTGACATGACGATCGTCGTTGAAGCTCTCGACCACCTAGTCATCAACGTCAGGAACGTCGAAGCCGCCGCCGACTGGTACGAGCGCGTGCTGGGCATGAAGCGTGTGGTCACCGAGCCGCGGCCCGGAGCCAAGGTCACATCGATGCATTTCGGCCGGCAGAAGATCAATCTTCGGCCCGAAACGGCGACGCAGAAGCAGTGGTTCACCGGCCGTCAGGTCGCTCCGGGAAGCGACGA
>CAYZQZ010000246.1:0-6295 GCA_964480235.1 uncultured Reyranella sp.
CGACGGCTTGGGCAGGCTGACGCGCTCGTCCTTCGTCAACTGCTCGAACTGCATGAAGACCAGGTTCCAGATCTCGATGAAGCGGTCGCCGTCCTGGTCTGGACTGCCGGGCGGGCCGCCCGGAATGTGCTCGCCGTGGTCGAAGAAGATCTCCGAGCAGGGCCCGCACGGGCCGGTATCGCCCATCGCCCAGAAATTGTCCGAGGTCGGGATGCGGATGATCTTGTGGTCGGGGAAGCCGGTCAGTTTCTTCCAGTGTGCTGCCGCCTCGTCGTCCTCGCTGAACACGGTGACACAGAGCCGGTCAGGCTTCAGGCCGAACTCCTTTGTGATCAGGTTCCAGGCCAGCTCGATCGCGCGCTCCTTGAAATAGTCGCCGAACGAGAAGTTGCCCAGCATCTCGAAGAAGGTGTGATGGCGGGCGGTGTAGCCGACGTTCTCGAGGTCGTTGTGCTTGCCGCCGGCGCGCACGCACTTCTGCGAGGTCGCGGCGCGCGAATAGGCGCGCTTCTCCAAACCAGTGAAGATGTTCTTGAATTGCACCATGCCGGCATTGGTGAACATCAACGTGGGATCGTTGCGCGGCACGAGCGGGCTCGAATCGACGACCTCGTGGCCGTTGGTGCGGAAGTATTCTAGGAATGTGCGGCGGATGTCGCTGACGCTTGCCATGATGCAGCCCTTGTAGCGTGCGCGCGGCGGCCTAGTCCACATGGGGAGAAGCCGGATTCCATGGCCGATTCAGGCACTTCGACAGCCACTCTCAGGCTCTCGGTCGGCGGCCTCAGGATCGCCCACCCGATCACCGTGCCGAACGACGACGTGCCGGCCGCCGAAATCATGCCGGCGCTGCAGGGGCTGGTGAATGAAGTGGTCGCCGCCGCGGAAGCCGAGTCGGTCAAGTCAGGGCGGGAGATCTCCTGCCGCAAGGGCTGCGGCGCCTGCTGCCGCCAACTCGTGCCGGTGTCGCGCACCGAGGGCGAGCGCCTGCTGGCGCTGGTCGAGAAGATGCCAGCCGCGCGGCGCGACGCCCTCGCGAAGCGCTTCGCGGCGGCGGCGGCGAAGATCGAGGCCGCCGGACTGGCGCGGCGCGAGGGGCGCGCCGATCGCGATCTCTCCGTCGCCTACTTCGCGCTGGGCGTGGCCTGTCCGTTCCTGGAGGAGGAGAGCTGCTCGATCCATCCCGAGCGCCCCCTGGTGTGCCGCGAGTATCTGGTGACCTCGCCCGCCGAGTTGTGCGCCGGGCCGCGACAGGAAGGCGTGACGCCGGTGGCGGTGCCGAAGGTTTCCATCGCCGCGCGCAAGCTGCAGGACGATGAAGCCGAATGGTTTCCGCTGGCGATGCTGTTGGCATGGGGACGTACGCGTCCCACGGGAGGCAGCAGGAAGCGCACGGGACCAGAATGGGTGCAGCGGTTCCTGAAGGGGCTGGCGGGCGGCACGTGATGCCCCCTCCCCATTCAGATGGGGAGGTGTCGCGCTTCTGGCGCGACGAAGGGGTCAGAAGGCCCCGCTATGAATTCTTATCCATTCCGCACCGAGCAGGCTCTCGCGCCCCAGACGTTAGCCGCGGCGCGGCCAACGTCACGGTCGCTGCGTTCCTGCTGGCCTTGCCGCCTGCCCTCTTTTTCAAGCGCTTGAGCCCGACTCTAGCGCTTGAAAAAGAGGGGGCGGTGCTGCGCGTGGGGGGACAGCACCGCCCGAGGGCCGGAGACAGGGGGATCCGGACCCTAAAAAGTTTGGCTGCTTGTAAAGAGCGAGGGAGGCTGAAACCCTCGCCGATCGACGACTAATCCTCGTCTTCTTCGTCGTCTTCCTTGGAGCCGTCGAGGACGGCGGCAAGGATGCCGGCGTTCTCGCGGACCTTGGTTTCGATCGCCTGAGCGACCTCGGGATGCTCGCGGAGATAGGTCTTGGCGTTCTCGCGGCCCTGGCCGATGCGCTGGCCATCGTAGGAGAACCACGACCCCGACTTCTCGACCACGCCGGCCTTCTCGCCGAGGTCGATCAACTCGCCGTTCTTGGAGACACCCTCGCCGTACATGATGTCGAATTCGACGACCTTGAACGGCGGCGCCACCTTGTTCTTCACCACCTTCACGCGGGTGTGGTTGCCGACGACATCGTCGCCGTTCTTGAGCGCGCCAATGCGGCGGATGTCGAGGCGAACCGAGGCGTAGAACTTCAGCGCATTGCCGCCGGTCGTGGTCTCGGGGCTGCCGAACATCACGCCGATCTTCATACGGATCTGGTTGATGAAGATCACCAGAGTGTTCGACTTGGAGATCGAGGCGGTGAGCTTGCGCAGCGCCTGACTCATCAGGCGGGCCTGCAGGCCGGGCAACGCGTCGCCCATCTCGCCCTCGAGTTCGGCGCGCGGCACCAGAGCCGCGACCGAATCGATCACCAGCACGTCGATCGCGCCGGAGCGGACCAGCGTATCGGCGATCTCGAGCGCCTGCTCGCCCGCGTCAGGCTGAGAAATCAGGAGGTTCTGGATGTCGACGCCCAGCTTCTTGGCGTAGGCCGGATCGAGCGCATGCTCGGCGTCGATGAAGGCGCAGGCGCCGCCCTTCTTCTGGGCCTCGGCCACAACATGCAGCGCCAGCGTGGTCTTGCCCGAGCTTTCCGGGCCGTAGATTTCGACGATGCGGCCCTTGGGCAGGCCGCCGATGCCGAGCGCGATGTCGAGGCCGAGCGACCCGGTCGAGATCGCCTCGATTTCCAGCGCCTCGCGCTGGCCCAGCTTCATGATGGAACCCTTGCCGAAAGCGCGTTCGATCTGCGCCAGGGCCGCGTCCAGGGCCTTGTTCTTGTTCTCCATGCCCTCTTTCTCAACCAGCTTCAGAGCTGCCGACATTAGCTGCCTCCTTCTATGTCCCACGCCCCTGTCAGGCGCTTCAATGCGGATAAGTCCGGCCCAAGGTCCACGAGGGGGATTGGCCGCGGACGGGACTGTACGCTTTTTGTTCTTTCGGACAAGGAGGGAAATAAGCCGCTGATTAAACTAAACTTATTGACACAAGTTCTAGGTCTGTTCCCGTCAAGGAAACCGGTCTATTGTGACCATCCTCACACTGTCCCCAGCCTCAAGCCATCCTCCCCCATTCACATGGGGAGGAACGTCGATCTACCCGTGTGCCGGCAGCTTCTTGCCGTCGTGCTCAACGGATTTGGCGTCGATCAGGACGAAGCAGATCACGCAGGGCTCGTCGTAGCGGTTGACCCAGTTGTGGATGGTGCCGCGCTGGACCAGGAAATCTCCGGCCCTGAGCGTCACCATCTGGTCGTCGAGCGGCATGTCGATCTTGCCGGACAGGACCACGGCGTAGTCGATCGAATCTGTCCTGTGGTTGCGCGGCGTCACACCGGGCGCGAATTCGATCACTCGGAAGACCGTGCCCCCCGCCCGGGTCGTGCCGGTGATGTCCTTGGCGCCGTCGTGGCGGCCGCTGTTGTCGACAGGGAACCCCACGGTGGACCACAGGTTCGCGGTCGTGGCCCCGACCCGCAGCGATTTCACGTCCGACGAGATCTCGTCGATCGCCACCACGGCCTTGCCGTTGGCGTCATGAGCAGTCACTACCCGGCGCACCTTCATCGTCATCTCCTCTTGGTTCCACGGCGTCGTCGCCGGCGTCAGAATCCCATTTCCTTCAGCCTCGCGGCGATGGCACCGGCCACGATACGGTAGCCCTCAGGCGCGTGGTGGTCCTCGCGGTAAAGAGCGCCGACGCCTTGCGCGTGAACGGCCCGCTCCATCGTGTCGCCGAGATCGAGTGTGGCCAGTCCAAGCGCGGCGGCGCATTCAAGCACCTGCCTCGATTGGGTGTATTCCTCGCTGCCGCGCGGATCGGCTTTCCAATCGGTAACCTCGTATTGAAGCACCACGAGGACCGGCACCTTGAGGGCCGCCAGCCGCGCGATCAGGGGACAGCCGAGCGCCGCGCCGGTACCTGGCGGCATCTGGGGATCATCATAGTAGAACCAGCGCTCGCTCCAGCGGGCGCGAAAGACGATGGTCTCGACCAGGACCGACCAGCCGAGCGTTCTGCGCCAGAATGGCAGCGTATCGCAGCCGGTGTCTCCGGGCGGGCGCGGATGAAGAACGAGTTGCCCGTCGCGCAGCTCGAAGTACGGCTTGGTGAAGGTCCACAGGCGGCGTCGCTCGTTGCGCACGAGGTCGTCGGCGATGAAGCTCAGCACGATCGCCGCCGGCCGCTCGATCGCAGTTTCCTGCTCGGCGCGCAGCACCATCTGATCGAGACCGTAGGCACTCACGCCACCATTCTGCACGCGGCGCCCGAGCAGTCCCTGCAGGTAGGCGGGCCAACTCTCGCCATCGAGTACCTCGTCGCCCGCGGTGAAGGAATCGCCCACCGCCAGGATCGGTGGTCGGTCGTCCGCGACAGCGATCGCGGGGCCCCATCGGAATCCCCGGGCGTCGACATTGTAGGAAGGCGAGGCAAAGCCCGGGTTGGGGCGCCATCCGAGGTGCGCATCGAGGATGTGACTGCAAACCGGCCAATCCCGCTCCTTGCGCACGCGATCGGCCACACGGTTGGGCCAGTGAACCAGCAGGCCGAACCCACCACTCCAGACCCGGCAGCCGAGTTCAAGCACGATCAGGCCGAACAGGATCGACGCCACGACCAGACCGGCGCGCGCCAGCAGTTCGCGGCGCCGCACTATTTCGGCCCCGGCAGGCCAGATGGCAGCATGCCTTGCCTCGCCAACGCGCCGGCGATCGCTTCAGCCACGATCCGGTTGCCCTCCGGCGAGTGATGGCCCTCGCGGTAGACCGAATCGAGACCGCCAGCGCGAACCGCGCCGTCCAGCACATCCATCGTGTCGAGCACCGCCATGCCGGCCTTGCGCGCGCAGTCCGCCACCTGCCGTGACCAGGCGAATTCGGGATTGCCGTGCGGATGCGGTCTCCATTCGTCGCGGGCGTACTGAATCACCACCAGGACCGGCACCTCGAGCTCGGCAAGCCGTGCGATCAGTGGACAGCCCAGCGTCCAGCCGGTGCCCTGAGGCAGGGAGAGTTCGTCTTCGTAGAGCCAGAGTCCTTGTGCCTGCAGCGCACGTACGACCACGTCGACCACGAGCGATGAGCCCAGCATACGCCGCCAGAACGGTAGCGAATCGCAGCCAGCGTTGTCGGTTCTCGGCGCGTGCAGCGACAGCCGGCCGTCTTTCGACTCGAACCACGGCTTCGCGACCGTCCACAGGCGGCTGCGTCCGTTGCGTTCGAGGTCGTCGGCGATGAAACTCAGCACGATCGCGGCGGGTTTCCGTGCCGCCGCGAAGCGCTCGCCACGCAACACCATCTGGTCAAGCCCGTAACCGTCGACGCCACCATTGACGACCGGACGGCCAAGCAGCCGCTGCAACTCCTCTGGCCAGGTCTCGTGATCGTCGACTTCCTTGCCGGCGGTGAAAGAATCGCCCAGCGCAAGGATCGGCGGCCGCGCGTCAGCAAGCGCCGTCACGCGCCGGTAGCCGGCCGCGTCGACATTGAAGTGCGGCGAGGAGTAGCCCGGATTCGGGACCCATCCGAGTTCGCCGTCGACGACGTGGCTGCAGACCGGCCAGCCGCGATCATCGCGCACGTGGTCGGCGACGCGATTGGGCCAACGCAAAACAAGATCGGGCCCGCCACGCCACAGGCGATAACCGATCTCGAGCGCGGCCAGGCTAACGGCGATCGAGACCACGACGAGCGCGGTCCGGGCGGCGATCTCGCCGCGACGTGTCACGGGCTGCTCACCGGCGGATCACGCCTTTGGGCCCAACGCCCCAGACGCGTTCAGGCGGGCGATCTCGGGCGCACCGTAGCCCAGCGCCGCCAGCACCTCTTCATTGTGCTGGCCGATGGAAGGCGGATCGCTGACCAGCGGCGGCCGCCAGCCGAACATCTGGAACGGCAGCAGCGGCAGGCGCGTCTTCACGCCGCCCGGCAGGGTGGTTGGCGCCAGCGACCCGTTGGCCAGAAGGTGCGGATGGTCGAAAAGGTCCTGCGGCCGCGCAATTGGCGCGAAGGAGATGTCGGCGTCGAGGCACATCTGCTCGAGCGCGGCCTTGGTGTAGGTCTTGAACACTTCGGCGACCTTCGGCACCAGCCACGGCCGCGCCTCGATGCGCTGGTTGTTGGTTGCGAGCCGGGGATCGGCGGCGAGTTCGGCCTGCTTGAAGAACTCGCAGAAGCGCTTCCACTGGCCGTCCGAAGTGATGCCGACGAAGACCTGCTGGCCGTCCGACGTGTTGAACACCTCGTAGACCGCCCACGACG
>CAYZQZ010000247.1:0-6271 GCA_964480235.1 uncultured Reyranella sp.
GCCGGCTTAGCACAGTGGTAGTGCAGCGGTTTTGTAAACCGAAGGTCGGGGGTTCAAATCCCTCAGCCGGCACCAACCTTCAGCGCGACACCCCATTCAGCGCGACAATCGACGATCCAGCAGTTCGAGAGCGAGCAGTACCTCGGCCAGCAGGCGCTGAAAGGCGTAGAACCAGCCGGCGGGACCGTCGAACACCGCCCCCTTGGCGAACAGCACATACAAGAGGACAAGCGGCGGCGCAGGCCACCCCATCAGCCGCAGCCGGTCGGTCCGTGACAGGCCGGTGCGCGGGGCGGAGAGCAGATGCTCGGCTTCCCTTGACGCATACTTGAGCTGCGAAGTCAGCCATCGCGCCAAGGACTTGCGGTCGTCGTGGAAGATCGCGCCGGCCAGATCGGTTACGCTGCCGGAAATGCGTACGCGATGGCCATGGCCCTCGTTTTCGTATCGCCCGGCACCCGCGCGGTAGAGCACGATCCTCGGTGGATAGAGCGTTCCGCGCAGCTTGCGGCCGTGTATGCAGTAGACGAAGCGCGCGCGGTATCCGGCCTGGGAGTCTGCCGGGGAGAGGCGGCCCAGCTCTGCGACGAGGTCGTCGCTCAGTTCGTAGTCGGCATCCATCGACAGCACCCAGCCGCTGCGGATGTGCGACAGGCCGAAGTTGCACTGCTCGGCGAAACTGTCGAACGGCCGATACAGGATTTCGATGCGCGCATCCTTGGCGAGCACGTCCAAAGTGCCGTCTGTGCTGCCGCTGTCGATCACCACAATCCGCTTCGCCCAGCCGAGCTTGGCGAGCGTGCGTTCGATATTGGCGATCTCGTTGAACGTGATCAGCAGCGGCGTGATGTCGGCGCGGAGATCCATGCCGCCTACTTCACGACCTTCGCGCGGTGCTCGGTCATCCAGGCCCAGGCGGTCGACAGAATGTTGTCCAGGCCGGAATGCCGGGGCGTCCAGTTCAGCGTCGAGCGCGCCAGCGTCGGATCGGCGACCAGAACCGGCGGATCGCCAGCGCGCCGCGCCTCGGCCTTCGAGACGATCGTCTTGCGGGTGATCTGGCGCGCGCGGCCGATCACCTCGTCGATGCTGGCCCCTGTGCCCGTGCCGAGGTTATAGGCCGCGAAGACCCCGGGCTTGCTGGCTCCCAGGGCCGCGACATGCGCGGCCGCCAGATCGGTCACGTGCACATAGTCGCGAATGCAGGTGCCGTCCGCCGTCGGATAGTCCGTGCCGAATACCGAGATACTCGGCCGCCGGCCGGCCGCTGTCTGCAGCACCAGGGGAATGAGATGCGGCTCGGGATCGTGCTCCTCGCCCAGCTCGCCCGCGCCATCGGCGCCGGCGGCATTGAAGTAGCGCAGCGCGACCGCGCCCAACCCCTCGAAGGCACAGGCGTCGCGCAGGATCTGTTCGCCCATCAACTTGGTCTGGCCGTAGGGATTGATCGGGCTCTGCGGCATGTCTTCGACGATCGGCAGGCGTTGCGGCACACCGTAGGTGGCGCAACTGCTGGAGAACACGATCGATCCGATATCGTTCGCTCGCATCGCCTCGAGCAGGCTGATCATGCCCGCGACATTGGCGCGGTAGTAGCGCGTCGGCTCCCGCGTGGAATCGCCGACATAGGCAAGCGCAGCGAAGTTGATCACAGCCTCCGGCCGATGCCGGCGCATCACCTCGGCCAGCCGGGCGCTATCGTTGAGATCGCCCTGCTCGAAAGCGCCCCACTTCACCGCCCAGCGATGCCCGGTGTGCAGGCTGTCGTAGACGATCGGGCTATGCCCGGCCTCGGCCAGCGCCTTGCAAGTGTGCGAACCGATATACCCCGCGCCGCCAGCCACCATCACACGCACGGTCAGGCTCCCTTCCCGAGTTTCAACGGCAGTTCGCGCAGGCGTTTGCCGGTCGCGGCGAAGATCGCATTGGCGACGGCAGGCGCGATCGGCGGTGTGCCGGGCTCGCCGACTCCGCCGATGAACGAGGCGCCGCTGTCGACGATATGCACGCTGATCGCCGGCGCGTCGGCCAGGCGCACGACGTTGTAGTCGGTGAAGTTCGCCTGCTCGATCGCGCCGTCGGCCAGCGTGCTCTCGCCATAGAGCGCAGCGGAAAGACCGTAGATGATGCCGCTCTCCATCTGGGCGCGCACGATCGCGGGATTGACCACCGGGCCGCAATCGATCGCACAGGTGACCTTCTTCACCTTCAGGCCGCCGTCATTGCCGACCGACACTTCGGCGACTTGCGCGACGATCGAGCCGAATGAGGCCCGCAGGCCGATGCCGCGGCCGGACCCTGCCGGCAGCAGCAGGCCCCAGCCCGCTTCCTTCGCCGCCGTCTCCAGTACCTTGAGGTGCCGTGGCTTGTCGGCCAGCAGGTCACGACGAAAGGCGAGCGGATCCTTCTTCAGCGCCAGCGCGATTTCGTCGACGAAGCTCTCGTCGAAGAAGGCGGTGTGCGAATGGCCGACCGAACGCCAGAAGCCGACCGGCACCGGACCGTCCGCGACGATCGATTCGAGTCTGTAAAAGGGAAAGACGTAGGGAGGATTCTCGACCGCATTGCCTTCGGGTTTGCCCTGGCGCGGCAGGCCGATATTGCGGCTGGGAAACTGATCGGCCGGCGACTGCGCCACCTGGCGCTTGGCGACGCTCACCAGCGAGGGCCGACCGCCTGCCTGGCCAACTTCGGCACGCCAGCGCGCGAGAGCCATGGGCCGGTAGGGATCGTTGCGGATATCCTCTTCGCGCGACCACAGCACCTGCACCGGACGGCCGGGCATCGCGAGCGCGCACGCCACCGCCTCGCGCACCAGATCCGTTTCTGCCCGCCGGCCGAAGCCGCCACCGAGAAACGTCGTATGCACGATGACATCGGCCTGGGACACATCGGCCGCCTTGGCCGCCGCCATGCGCATCAAGGTCGGTGACTGGTCGGGCATCCAGAGCTCGACTTTGCCGCCGGCCACGCGCGCCGTGCAGTTCATCGGCTCCATCGTGGCGTGCGCGAGATAGGGGGCCTTGTACGTCGCCTCGATCGTCAGGACCTGCGCGGGCTGGCTCTGGTTGCCGAGCGTGCGCACCAGCGCAGCATCGCCCTTCTCGAGTGCCTGCTCGTACTGCTTCCACAATGTCTCGCTGTCGAGCTTGGCGTTGGGGCCGGCCTCCCACGAGATATCGACGCCGGAATCAAGAAACCCATTGGCCTGCCACCAGCTCCTGCCGATCGCCGCAATGCCGCCCGGGATGGCGACGACCTTCTCGATGCCCTTGGGCAAACCGCCCTTGACCGCAAAACCCTTCAACGAGCCGCCGACCGTGGGGGCATGACGGACCGCGGCGAACAGCATGTCCGGCAGACGCACATCGATACCGAAGGTGGCCGTTCCTTTCACCTTTGCAGGGACGTCGAGGCGCGGCATCGGTTTGCCGATCAGCTTGAAATCCGCCGGTTTCTTGAGCGGCGGTGGCGGCATCACGGGCTGCAGGTCGCCGATCGCGTCGACCAGCTCCCCGAAGGTCGCAACCTTGTCGCCGGACCGTTTGCGCACTTCGCCGTCGACAACGGTGAGTTCGTCCACGGCAACGCCGGACTTGCGGCTTGCCGCCCGCAGCAGCAGTTCACGCGCCACTGCCCCGGCGACGCGCATCGGATGCCAGCCGTCGCGCGTGGAGCTCGATCCGCCGGTCGCCACCACGCCCAGCACGCCGCCCACCTTGGCGACCGCCCAGCGTGCGACGTCGATGAAAGTGCCGGTCTGTTCTGGCGAGAACGGCAGGCCATCGACGAGAATGTCGACATTTCGATAAACGGGGCTGAGCGGCGGATCCTCGACCTTCATCTGGTCCCAGCGCGCATCCATCTCCTCGGCGACGATCATGGCGAGGGCAGTGTAGATGCCCTGTCCCATCTCGGCGCGCGGTACGGCCACGGTCACCGAATCGTCGCGCCCGATCTTGACCCAGCCGTTCAGGCCGGCCTGATCCTTGCCGACATTGAATAAAGTGCGGCTGCCCAGCCGATCACGCTCGTGCGCGAACCACCAGCCGACGCCGACGAAACCCGCACCGAGAATGCCGCCGATGATCGTCTTGCGGCGCGTCCACTTCACGACGGCGTCCTCACGAGGCACCGCCCAGGATCGCTGATGCACGATGCACGGCGCGGCGCAGCGGACCGTAGGTGCCGCAGCGACAGATGTTCGTCAGCGCATCGTCGATCTCGGGATCGGTCGGCCGGGGATTGCGAGCCAGCAGCGCGGCCGCCGCCATGATGAAGCCCGGCTGGCAGTAGCCACATTGCGGGACCTGCTGCTCGATCCAGGCGCGTTGCACGGCGTGGAGTTTGCCCTCGCCCGCGCTGTCGCCCAGCCCTTCGATCGTGACGACGGACCTGCCGGCAACGTCCGACAGCGGCACCGAACAGGAACGCATTGCCGCACCATCGACATGAACCGTGCAGGCACCGCAGGCCGCGACGCCGCACCCGAATTTCGGCCCGACGATGTTCAGGTCCTCGCGCAGGACCCAGAGCAACGGTTTGTCGCCCGGCGCATCGACCTCTCGGGCCTGCCCGTTGACGGTAAGTCGGATCATCGACGGATGAGGGTATCACCCAGCACGAGAACGTCCATCTTGGTGCGCAGGAAGCAGTCGATCGCCTCCTCGGGCCGGCACACCACGGGTTCGTTCTCGTTGAAGCTGGTGTTGAGCACGATCGGCACGCCGGTGAGGTCGCGAAAGGCCCCGATCAGGCGAGCGTAGCGCGGGTTGGCCGACTGGGTCACGGTCTGCAGCCGGCCGGAACCGTCGACGTGGGTTACGGCCGGAATCTGCGGCCGCTTTTCGGCTCGAATCTTGAACACCTGCATCATGAAGGGCACGTCGTCGTCGGTCTCGAACCAGTCCCTCACGGCCTCGCGCAGGATCGACGGCGCGAAGGGCCGGAACGACTCGCGCCGCTTGATCTTGAGATTGAGGATGTCCTTCATGTCGGCACGGCGCGGATCGCCCAGGATCGAGCGATTGCCCAGCGCCCGCGGGCCCCACTCGAGCCGGCCCTGGAACCAGCCAATCACCTTGCCCTCTGAATTCGCCTGTGCGGTGCGCCTGCAGAGGTCCTCCTCGTCGGCGACCACCTCGATGGTGCATCCCGCGGCGTCGAAATCGGCCCGGCGCGCGCCGACGGCACCCGCGATCTCCGCAGCCGTGGCCGACGGCCCCCAATAGGCATGATCCATCACGAAATGCCGCTTCGCCGCGTTGCCGCCGAGCTTGTGCCAGGTCGCGAAGGCCGCGCCGATCGACCCGCCGGCATCGCCGCCTGCCGACTGCACGTAGACGTGCTTGAAGGGCGAGCGCTCGAAGATCTTGCCGTTAGCGACCGAGTTGTAAGCGCAGCCACCTGCGATCACGACCGAGTCGCTGCCGTAGCGCGCGTGCAGTGCGTTCAGGAGATTGAAGAAGGCGTTCTCGTAGGTCGCCTGCGCCGATCGGGCGATGTCGCGGTGCTTGTCCTCGAGCGGCGCGTCGGGCTCGCGCGCGGGCCCGAGCAGCTCCGCGAGTTCGTCGGTCCACAAGCGCCCTCCCGATGGGATGCCGTCCTTCACCTGATAGTTGGCGCCCTCGCCGGTGGCATGACGGAAGTAGCGCAGATCCAGCGCGAAGGTGCCGTCGCCGTTCAGCGTCAGGATCTGCTTCATCCGGTCGACGAAGCGCGGCTCGCCGTACGGCGCGAGGCCCATCACCTTGTACTCGTCGCCATAGTGCGGGAAGCCAATGAACTGCGTCATCGCCTCGTAGAAGACGCCGAGCGAATGCGGAAAGTAGACGCGGCCATCGACCGTCAGGCTGCCGCCTTCGCCCAGTCCCCAGGCCGCGGAAGAGAAATCGCCGAAGCCGTCGACCGACACCGCGACCGCATTGTCATACGGCGAGACCAGAAACGCCGACGCGAGATGGCAGAGATGATGCTCGACGGCGTGGACGGCGCCCCGGAACTCCTGCTCCGGCAGGGCGTTCCTGAGATTGCCCGCAATGTCGGTCCGTTCGCTGCGCGCACGCAGGCGGTTGAGCACGTAGCCCGGGCTGACGCCCGAGGTCAGCACGAAGGCGAGCTTGCGCCAGCGGTTGGCCCGATTGTCTGTATTGACGGCGATATGGTCGACGTCCCCCAGCGAGATGCTTGCCTCCTTGAGGCAATAACGGATCGACTCGCTCGGAAAGCCGCCCCAGTGCTTGACCCTCCGGAAGCGTTCTTCTTCGACCGC
>CAYZQZ010000248.1:0-6262 GCA_964480235.1 uncultured Reyranella sp.
ATCGGCACGCGGGTCGCGCGTCTCTGCGCCGCCTTCGGCATGCACGTGATGGTGCACGATCCCCATATTCCGGCCGGCACGATCCGCGGCGCCGGCTATGAGGCCATCGTCGACCGTGACGCCGGCCTCGCCCGGGCGGACATCGTGACCGTGCATATCCCGGCCAACGACAAGACGCGCGGCTTGGTGAACGCCGACTTCCTGTGGCGCATGAAGCGTGGCGCCGTCTTTATCAATACCGCACGCGGAACCCTGGTCGACGAGGCTGCGCTCGACAACGCCCTGCGGTCCGGCCATCTCGCGGCGGCCGCCGCCGACGTACTGAGAGTCGAGCCCATGATCGAGCCGCCGCCCATGGTCGCGCTGGAGAATTTCATCGTCACGCCGCACATGGCGGCGAGCACGGCCGAGGGCCTGCGCCGCATGGCGTGGGACTCGGCAGGCAACGTCATCGACTATCTGGCAGGCAGGCCGGACCGCGACGCGATCGTCAATATCGAGATCCTCCAGGAAGGGCGCGCAAGATGACGAGACCATTGCCGGCCTGGCGTTCGCTTCTGTTCGTCCCCGTTCTCTCCGAACGCTTCCTCGCCAAGGCGCATACGCGCGGCGCCGATGCGCTCATCCTCGATCTGGAGGATTCGATCCTTCCCGCGAACAAGGAGGCGGCACGCAAGGCACTGCCGGCGGCGGTGCCGCGCGTCTCGCAGAACGGTGCCGATGTCGTGGTCCGCATCAACCGGCCGCTCGAGCTTGCCGTACCGGACATTGCGGCCGCGGTCATGCCCGGCGTCGCGGCGCTGATGCTGCCCAAGGTGATGGGCCCGGAACATCTGCGGCTGCTGGGCGAATTGGTGACGGCGCGCGAGCAGGCGCTGGGCATGGAGATCGGCCACACGCGCTTCCTGGTGTTGATCGAGGGGCCTGAGGCGCTTCCGCACCTCTACGCCATCGCGGCGTCGCCGCGCATGGCCGGCATGTCGGTGGGCGGCGAGGACATGGCGCCCGAGCTGGGCGCCATCCCGTCGGCCGACTCGATGTACGTCTTCGCGATGCACGGTCTCGCGGCCTGCCGCGCCGCCGGCATCCTGCCGATGGGTTCGATGGGCCAGCTGGCCAATATCAATGATCTCGAGTCCTATCGCGCCGGCCTGAAGCGCGGCCGGGCGCTGGGCTTCACGACTGCGTCCTGCATCCATCCCGCGCACGTGCCGATCATCAACGAGGAGTATGGCGCGTCGGACGCCGAGATCGATCGCGCCAAGCGCCTGATCGCGGCCTTCGACGCCGCGGCGGCGGCCGGCGAAGGCGCCGTGGCGTTCGAAGGCAGCATGATCGACCTGCCGGTGGTCGAGAGGGCGCGCCGCCTGCTGGCGCGCGCCGCGATGTGGAAGCCCTAGGCGCTCGCAACTGAGGCTTTCGCGACCTAGGCTATTGCCCGGCCGCCATCCACATAGAGATTGACGCCGTTGATGTAGCTGCCGGCGTCCGAGCACAACAGCAGGGCCGCTCCCATGAGATCGTCGGGCTGGCCAAGCCGGCCGGCCGGAATGCGCTGCACCAGCGCCGCGCCTTCGCTCGCCAGCTGGACGCGGTTGCGCGCGGTCTGGATCGCGCCGGGCGCCAGGTTGTTGACCGTGACGCCACGGCCGCCGAACTGCCGCGCCAGGTTCCAGGCCCAGTTGAGCTGGGCTGCCTTGGTGCCGGCGTAGACCATCGTCTGCGGATGCGGCCGCACCTGCTGGACGCTGCCGATCGTCACGACGCGGCCCCAGCCGCGCGCCGCCATGGCGGGCACCAGATCCTGCAGCAGCTCCATCGGGCTGCGCAGATTGACGGCGATCTGCCTGTCGAAGCGGTCGCGCGCGATGTCCTGATAGGGTTCCGGCAGTTCGATCGACGCGTTCAGAACCAGGATATCGACCGGCGACCAGGCAGTGACGGCGGCAGCCAGATGATGGCCCGAATCGTCGCGGGCAAAGTCCTGGGGGAACGCCTGCGCGGCGCCGCCGGCCTGCTCGATCTCCCGCACCACCGTGTCGGCATCGCGAGTCTCCTCTTCGGTGCCGGCATGATGGATCGCCAGCCGGGCGCCGGCGCTTGCGAGGGCGAGCGCGATGGCGCGTCCGATCTCGCGGCGCGCGCCGGTGACGAGGGCGGTGCGGCCCTTCAGGCGGAAACGATCGAACGGATCCACGGTGTCAGCGCTTCAGGCCCGGAGCGCCGTCCGGCACATCGTAGAAGGCGAGTGTCATCGCGACGCTGCTGTAGTGCCCCATCAGGGTGATGACATCGGTGATGCTGACATGCCCCAGCGCCTTGACGGCGCGCTCGTACAGGCCGCGTGGCACCCAGCGTCCGTTGGTCAGCGCGATCGCCATTTCGTAGACGACCTGTTCGCGCGCATCGTCGAAGTGCGTCGGCAGTCCGCACAGGATCGACTCGACCTTGTCGGCCGGCAAGCCGACCTGCTTGCCGATTCGCTCATGCGCCGAGGTCGGATAGCCCGACCGCCAGTGGCTGGTGATCACGCACACCGCGATCTCGCGCTCGCGTTCGGTGAGCGAATAGCCGCCGTCTTTCTGGAAGTGCGCGCCGAACGGCCCGATCACCTTCGCGAGCTTCGGGTTGTGGATCCAGATCTTGTTCGGGCCGGGCAGGCCGCCGCGCGCGCCCATCATCGCCTGGTAACCCTCGCGTTGCTCGGGGGTCATCTTGTCGACGGGGATTTCGGCATAGCGGCCGAAAGTCGGGGTGTCGGTCATGTGCGTTCCTCCTTTTATCGTTGCCTCAAGGCGGCCAGGCGGTCGATCTCGCGCCAGAACCCCGCGATCGTCTCGTCGACGATCTGCTGCACCGGCTTGATCTCGTGGATCAGGCCAGCACTCTCGCCGGCGGCGCCCGAAGTGTTGTCGACGTCGCCGTTCACATAGAGCGCGTCGAGCGTGATGTTGCGCGCATGGCGCTCGCGCGTGCCCTCGGCGACGCCGATGGAATAGGGCGTGCGCAGGCCGCGCGAGCGGGCGCGCGGCGGATTGTCGGTCATGATCGTGCCGGTGATCGGCGCGGCCACGATGGCATTCTTGTAATTGACGTGCACCGGGCTTTCGAACGAGGCAACGAAGCGCGTGCCCATGGTGACGCCTTCGGCGCCCAGCGCGAATGCCGCCGCCATGCCGCGGCCGTCGACGATTCCACCCGCTGCCACGATCGGCACGTCCACCTTCTCGCGAACGGCCTGCAGCAGTGCGAAAGTATGGACCTCTTCCGGATTGCGGATTCCCGCGCTCTCGGCACCCTCGACGATCAGTCCGTCGACGCCGGCATCGACCGCCTTCTGCGCGCCGCGCAGGGTGGCGGTGGCATGATAGACGACGACGCCGGCGTCTTTCAGCCGCCTGGTGTAGCGCGTCGGATCGCCGGCAGAGGTCGTCACGAAGTGGATGCCCTGCTCGAGCAGCCAGGAGATGATCGCGTCCTCTTCCTTGGGGTCCATCTGCAGGTATCGTATCGGCAGGTTGACGCCGAATGGCTGGTTGGTCGCTGCCCGGATCGCACCGAACTCGCGCTTGGTGATCGAAAGATCGCGGATCGAGTTCTCCAGCAGACCCATGGCGCCGGCCGAGGAAACCGCTGTCACCAGCGGGGCGCGGGCAATCCAGGTCATCGGCGACTGGAAGATCGGATAGCGCGAACGGGTGTGCGCCGTAACGCGGTTGCCCTCGAACATCTCTCCCCCGGCAATTTCTGTCTGGTCTTGCCATTGTCGTATCACAGCCCGCGCAGTACGACAGAGGCCAAGAACAATGAACCGTCCGGGAGGACCGCATGGCGACAATCGAGACGGCACTGACGCGCCTGCTGGGTATCCAGCATCCCATCCTGCTGGCCCCGATGGGGTCGGCCGCCGGCGGCAAGCTGGCGGCGGCGGTGACCCATGCGGGCGGTCTCGGCATGCTCGGGTCGGGCTATGCTGACGAGAAGGCAATCCGTCGCGAGCTCGGTGAAGCGGGCAATGCCAGGGTCGGCATCGGGTTCATTCTCTGGGCCTTGGACAAGAATCCGGCGGCCCTCGACGTCGCGCTAGATGCCACGCCTGCGGCGGTCATGCTGTCGTTCGGCGATCCCACGCCATACACCACACGGATCAAGGCAGTCGGCGCCAGGATCATCTGCCAGGTGCAGACCCTGGAGCAGGCGAAGCAGGCGGCCGACGCCGGCGCCGACGTGATCATCGCCCAGGGCCGCGATGCCGGAGGGCACTCGGGCATGACGCGCGGTACGATCGGCCTGGTGCCGGCGGTCGTCGACGCCGTCGGTTCGATCCCGGTCGTCGCTGCTGGCGGCATCGCCGACGGGCGTGGGCTGGCGGCGGCACTGGCGCTCGGTGCTGCGGGCGTCTCGATGGGCACGCGTTTCACCGCGACGCGTGAGTCGCTCTGGGATCAGGCGATGAAGGACAAGGCTGTCGCCTCCGGCGGCGATCAGACGGCCCAGACCCGCGTTTTCGACATCGTTCGCGGCGCCGCCTGGCCGGCGATCTATCCCGGACGGGCCCTCCGCAACGACTTCTTCGACCGGTGGCACGGCCAGGAGCAGTCGCTCGAAGGCCGGCAAAGGCAGGTCGAAGCCGATTACCTCGCGACGGCGCCCGACGACTTTGCGCAGCGCGTCGTGTGGGCGGGCGAGGGTGTCGATCTCGTGCGGGACATTCCCTCGGCGCGCGACGTGATTGAACGCATCGTCGACCAGGCGGCCGACGTGCTGCGGGGCAATGCTACGCTGGTCAGGAACTGAAGGAGAGAACGCCATGGCGGGCACGACATCATCGACGGCCATCAGCGCCCATCTCGCCGTGCGGCCCGACTGGCTCGCCAAGCGGCGCGAGCCGGCGCTAGAGCCCGATCTGCCGATCATAGATCCGCATCATCACCTGATCGACCGGCCGTCGAGCGGGACCTATCTGCTGCCCGACCTGCTCGCGGATATCGGCAGCGGCCACAATGTCGTGGCGACCGTCTACCTCGAATGGCTGTCGATGTACCGTGCCGACGGGCCGGAGGAGATGCGTCCCGTGGGCGAGATCGAGTTCGCCAACGGCGTCGCGGCGATGGCCGCCAGCGGCGGCTACGGCAAGACCCGCGTCTGTGCCGGCATCGTCGGCCATGGCGAATTGACCCTGGGCGCCGGCGTCAAGAAGGTGCTGGAAGCGATGATCGTGGCGGGCGGCGGCCGGTTCCGCGGTATCCGCTTCATCGCGTCGATGGATCCGGATCAGGCCCAGTGGGGTGCCACGGCCGTGCGGCCCATGGGTTTGCTGAGGGATGCCCGCGTGCGCGAGGGTTTCGCGCAACTGGCGCCGCTTGGCTTGAGCTTCGACGCCTGGGTCTATCATCCGCAGCTCGGCGATGTGATCGACCTGGCGCGTGCCTTTCCCGGAACGCAGATCGTGCTCAACCATGTCGGCGGCCCGATCGGGCTCGGCCGCTACATGGGCAGGCGTGACGAGGTGTTTGCCGACTGGAGCGCCCGCATTCGCGAACTCGCTTCCTGCTCCAACGTGCATGTGAAGCTGGGCGGGCTCGGCATGAAGATGTTCGGCTTCGACGTCCACGAGGGCGAGATCGCTCCGGGCTCCGAGCAACTCGCGGCGCTGTGGCGGCCTTATGTCGAGACCTGCATCAATGCGTTCGGCACCAAACGCGCAATGTTCGAAAGCAACTTCCCGGTCGACAAGGGCTCGTACGGCTACGGCGTCTACTGGAACACGTGCAAGCGGCTCGCCGCCGGGGCCAGCGTCAGCGAGAAGGCCGACCTGTTCTTCGGAACCGCGTCGCGCTTCTACCGCCTCGGCCTTTGATGGTGCGCCACGAGCATGTGCACCACCGCCTCGGTGACGCGCTTGCCAGTGGGAATGTGCAGGAACTCGTTGGGGCCGTGCGCGTTGGCGTGCGGACCGAGCACGCCGGTGATGACGAACTGGGTCCTGGGAAATTTCTCTCCCAGCATGCCCATGAACGGGATCGTCCCGCCTTCGCCCATGTAGGCGGCGGGCTTGCCGAATGCCTGTTGCGAGGCCTCGCCCACGGCCTTCTCGAGCCAGGGTGACAGCGGCGGGGCGTGCCAGCCGCTCTGGCCGCCCTTGCCCTCGAACGTCACCTCGCAGCCGTTCGGCGGATCGGCCTCGAGCGCCTTCTTGATCGTCTCCACGGCAGCCGACCCGTCGAGGGTCGGCGGTGTGCGCAGGCTGAGCGATGCCGTC
>CAYZQZ010000249.1:0-6244 GCA_964480235.1 uncultured Reyranella sp.
CCTCCAAGGGCCTGCAGGCCCCGGTCGTCTACCTGCCCGACACCACGCGTGTGCCGCGCAACGACGAGCGGCTGCTGACCGAGGAGGAGGGCGACCTGCGGCTCTGGCTGCCGCGCACCGCCGATGCGACGGACAACGCACGCGCCTGGCGCAGGGAAATGGACGAGCGCTCGCGCGAGGAACAGAACCGCCTGCTCTACGTCGCCATGACCCGCGCCGAGGACCGCCTTTACATCGGTGGCTGGCACGGCGATCGGCCACCCGATCAGGGCTGCTGGTACAACCGCATCGTTGCCGGGCTCGGCGAGAGCAACGCGGAAGAGAAAATCTTCGACTTCACGGCCATACTCGGCAACGGCGCAGGTTGGGCGGGCAAGGGCTTCGAGCTGTCCAACAAGGGCGTCATCGCCATGCCCGACCAGCAGGAGCTGGCGCTGCAGAAGACCGAGGAGCTGCCCGGCTGGATCAAGGCCCCGCCGCCGCGCGATCCCGATCCGCCGGTGCCGCTTGCGCCCTCGCAGCCATTGCCCGACGAAGCGGCCGATGCGCCGCGCGCACCGAGTCCGCTCGGCGCCGAGAGCGCCAAACGCTGGCGGCGTGGCCAGCTGATCCACGAGCTGCTGCGACAGCTGCCGGGGCTCGAACCGGCGCGGCGCGAAGCGGTAGCCCGTGCGTATCTCGGCAGGCCGGGCCATGGCCTCGCGCCGCCGGACGTCGGTGCGTGGGCCACGGAGGTGCTCGCCGTCATGGCGGCGCCCGATCATGCGGCGCTGTTCGCCCCAGGTTCGCGAGCCGAGGTGCCGATGATCGGCACGGTGAAGACCGCGCGCGGCAGCTTCACCGTGTCGGGCCAGGTCGACCGGCTGGCGGTGTCGGAGCGCGAGATCCTGATCGTCGACTACAAGACCAACCGCCCGCCGCCGGCCGATGCCAGCGGCGTGCCGCTCGTCTACCGTCGCCAGCTCGCGCTCTATCGGGCGCTGTTGCAGGAGATCTATCCGGGCCGGCCGGTGCGGGCGTTCCTGCTGTGGACAGCGGTTCCGCTGTTGATGGAAATCGACGCGAAAATGTTAAATAATTCAATGCCTTATGCTTCAGCATCTTGACTCAGACGCAGCCGCTTCCTAGCTTCTCGGCAAGGGCGGCGCCGGTCTAGCAGACCGGCCTTCGTAGTTTTTGGGAGAACCCACCATGACCGTAAAAGCAACCGACGCCTCCTTCGAGCAGGAAGTCCTGAAGTCCGACACGCCCGTGCTCGTCGATTTCTGGGCCGAGTGGTGCGGCCCCTGCCGCATGATCGGCCCGTCCCTGGAAGACATCGCCAAGGAAATGGACGGCAAGCTCAAGGTTGTGAAGGTCAACATCGACGAGAACCCGATGGCGCCGACGCGCTATGGCGTGCGTTCGATCCCGACCCTGCTGCTGTTCAAGAACGGCCAGGTCGCCGCCACCAAGATCGGCGCCGAGCCGAAGCAGAAGCTGGTGAGCTGGATCAACGGAGCGATTGCCTAAAGCAATCGCTTAAGCGATCGCCTGATCCGCCTCAGCCGTTGCGGGCGAGCACCGCGCCGGCGAGATAGAGCGAACCACAGATAAGAATGCGCATCGGCGCGGGCTGGGTGGCCAACAGGTCTTCCAGGGCCGCGCCGAAATCGTTTGCGGGCTGGCAATCGAGTCCGACTTCGGCTGCCTTGGCGCAAGCCTCCTCGGGCGTATAGGCGCTGTGGCCCTCGGGGAACGGCACCGCGCGTGCGGCCCTGGCATGACGGGCCAGCGGCCGCAGGAAGCCCGAGGCGTCCTTGGTCGTAAGCATGCCGAACACGAGATAGAGCGGCAGCGCGCCCGGCTCCTTTGCCCAGTCCGAGGCCATGCGGGCGAGCGCCAGCCCGCAATCCTCGTTGTGACCGCCATCGAGCCACAGCTCGCACCCCGGCGGCAGGGCCTCGACCAGCGGCCCGCGGGTCAGCCGCTGCAGGCGGGCCGGCCATTCCACGGTCGCCAGGCCGTTGCAAATTGCGGCGTCGTCGATCTGGAAATTGGCCGCGCGCAGGCGCTCGACGCAGGCCACCGCGGTCGCGGCATTGTCGATCTGGTGGGGCCCGACCAGCGCCGGGGCCGGCAGGTCGAGACCCATCAGGTCGCTCTCGTAACGGAAGCCGCGCTCGGTCGGATTGACCTGCCACTCGCGGCCCATGCGGAACAGCGGCGAGGCAAGCTTCGCCGCCCTCGCCGCGATCACGCCGGCGCTCGCCTCGCGCTGGCGGCCGATCACCGCCGGCACGGCGTGCTTCAGGATGCCGGCCTTTTCGCCGGCGATCTTCTCCAGGGTGTCGCCGAGAAAGCCCGTGTGGTCGTAGCCGATCGGCGTGATCGCCGAGAGGATCGGATCGATCACGTTGGTCGTGTCGTGCGTGCCGCCCATGCCGACCTCGATGATCGCGATGTCGGCCGGTACCTGCGCGAAAGCGAGGAACGCTGCGACCGTCGTGATCTCGAAGAAGGTGATGGGCTCGCCGGCGTTGACCTCCTCGCATTCGCTCAGCACGTCCTCGAGCAGATCGTCGGAGATCAGGCGGCCCGCGACCCGGATGCGCTCGTTGAAGCGCACCAGGTGCGGCGAGGTATAGACATGGGCGCGATAACCCGCCGCCTCGGACATCGCACGCAGATAGGCGACCAGCGAACCCTTGCCGTTGGTGCCGGCAACGTGCACGGCGGGCGGCAGCTTCTTGTGCGGCGAGCCGAATTTCGCGAGCAGGCGTTCGGTGCGGCCCAGCTCCAGATCGATCAGCTTGGGATGGAGCCTGGTCAGCCGCTCCAGGATCTGGTCAGTCATGCGGGCGCCTTAGCGCACGGCGACGGCGAGACTGCGGCCTTCGGCGGCGACGGGATCCATCATGAGCGAGACCAGGCGGATCAGGGTTTCACGCAGCTTGTGGCGATGCACGACAGCGTCGACCATGCCGTGTTCGAGCAGGTATTCCGAACGCTGGAAGCCCGCGGGCAATTCCTGGCGGATCGTGTCCTGGATCACGCGCGGCCCGGCGAAGCCGATGATGGCGTCGGGCTCGGCGATATGCACGTCGCCCAGCATCGCGAACGAGGCCGACACGCCGCCGGTCGTCGGATCCGTCAGCACGACGATGTAGGGCAGGCCCGCTTCCTTGACCTTGCGAACGGCAATGGTGGTGCGGGTGAGCTGCATCAACGAGAGAATGCCCTCCTGCATGCGCGCGCCGCCCGACGCCGAGAACACAATCAACGGCGCCTTGCGGCCGGTCGCGAGGTTGGCGGCCATCACCAGCCCCTCTCCCACCGCGGTGCCCATCGAGCCGCCCATGAATCCGAAATCGAGCGCGGCGATCACGCTGATCCGGCCACCCATCGGACCGCTCGCGACGATCAGGGCTTCGCCCGTATTATCGTTCTTGCCCTGTGCTTCCTTGAGGCGCGCATCATAGCGCTTGGTGTCGCGGAACTTCAGCGGGTCGGTCGGCACACGCGGCAACGGATGCAGCTCGAATTTGCCCTCGTCGAACAGGTGCGGCAGGCGCTTCATCGGCCGCTGCCGCATGTGGTGGCCGCAATGGCTGCAGACCTCCTGGTTGGCCTCCCAATCGCGCATGAACAGCATCTGCTCGCACTTGGGGCACTTCAGCCAGAGGCTCTCCGGCGCTTCCTTGCGCGACACCAGGGCGCGCAGCTTGGGCCGGACGAAATTGGTCAGCCAGTTCATGGCGGCTCTATCGCATGAATGACCGAAGGGGCCAAGACTCTGGAAGTTTGTGCCGGTGCTGCACCCAATTCACGCCCTTTCTGCACCGTGCGGGCTCTTGCGCCCCGGAAGGTGCCGCCGCCTGCCAGCGCGTATGAACGCGCTAGCGCCAGAAGCCGCCGAACGCTGCCGGCGTCATCTCCTGCGCCTTCTTGACCTGGCAGAACTGCTTCTTGGCCTGGTAGGCGTCGCACAGTTTATGGGCCGCCTCGGGCTGCAAGTCGGCGATGATGGCCGCCTGCCGGGTCGCCTTTTCGCGCGTCACCGGCAAGATCCACTCCTTGCCCAGGACGGTCACGCCCATTTCCGCGAGCGCTGCCTGCCCCTTGTCGAAGGCGACCTTGGCGGTGCGCCAGTCCCCGAAGGTGCCGAGCCAGGCCGCGTCGCCCGGCATGCTGTACTGGACCGCACCGCATTCGCCGTAGGGCAGCACCGTGGGCGGCGTGCCGCCGTCGTTGCGTAGCTGCCAGACCTTCGGGCGGTTGCCTCCGGTCTTCAGTGCATAGGCCTCGTCAAACAGGCGGATCAGGAACTCGTCGCGCAGATCGGCCCGGCGGAAGCCGAAAGCGACCGCGATCAGCCGCCGCCCGTCGCGCACCGCACTGCCCACGATATTGAAACCTGAGGCGCAGATGAAGCCGGTCTTCATGCCGTCGGCATAGGGCGCATAGAGTTCGACGAACTTCACGCCCGGGCCGATCCTCTGCTTTCCAAGCATGAATTCGCGGGTCTGGAAGTACGGGTAGTATTGCGGGAAGTCGCGCACCAGGGCGAGGCCGAGCAACGCGAGATCGCGCGCCGTGGTGATCTGCTGCGGGTCCGGCCAGCCATTGGCGTTGCGGAACTGCGTCGCCGTCATGCCGAGCCGTGCCGCAGCCTGGTTCATGCGCTGGGCAAAGCCCGCTTCCGAGCCGCCGATCAGCTCGCCCAGCGCCACCGCGACATCGTTGGCCGAACGCGCCACCAGCGCCTGGATCGCCTGTTCGACGGTGATGCTGTTGCCCGGGGCGATGCCGAGCTTGGAGGGCTGCGCGGCCGCGGCGTGCTGGGAAAACGGCACCGGCGAAGCCAGGTTCAGGTGTCCCGCCTTCAACTGCTCGAAGGTGAGATAAAGGGTCATCAGCTTGGTGAGCGACGCGGGATACCAGGGTGCACCGGCATTGCGCTCCAGAAGCGCCTCGCCGGTCGCAGCATCGACCACGAGATAGGGGCCCGCCATCACCGGTCCGGTCGGCGACGCGACCGCGGCGATCTGGGCGGCGGCGGGAAGCGCCGACAGGCCAAGCAGGCCCAATACACAAAGCAGAAGACGTTTCATTACCGGCGATGGAAGGAGGGCGACACCAGGAAAGGCGGCGATCATACGCCCTTCCAAGGGCGGGCGGGAGCCGTTACATCGGGAGCATGATCAAGGTCATGATCGCGCCGGTCACCCCCTTTCAGCAGAACTGCTCCCTTGTCTGGTGCCCGGACACCATGGAAGGCACCGCCGTCGATCCCGGCGGTGACTTCGACATGCTGAAGCAGGCGATCGACGAGCAGGGCATCAGGATCACCAAGGTTCTGCTGACTCACGGCCACGTTGACCACGCCTCGGCCGCCGGCACCATGGCCGAGCATTACGGTGTGAAGATCGAGGGACCGCACCGTGACGATCAGTTCCTGATCGAGGGACTGCCGGACTCCGGCCGCAAGTACAATTTCCCGATCTACAAGCCGTTCCTGCCCGACCGCTGGCTGGAGAACGGCGAGACGGTGAGCCTCGGCAATCAGACCCTCGACGTCGTTCATTGTCCCGGCCACACGCCGGGGCACGTCGTGTTCGTGCACAAGCAGGCCCGGATTGCCTTCGTCGGCGACGTGCTGTTTCGGGGCTCGATCGGCCGCACCGACTTTCCGCGCGGCAATCACGATCAGTTGCTGAACTCGATCCGCAAGCGCCTGTGGCCGCTGGGCGACGACATCACCTTCGTGCCGGGCCACGGCCAGACCTCGACCTTCGGCTGGGAACGCAAGACCAATCCCTTCGTCGCCGACCTCAACTTCGACGACGAAGAGGAAGCCTCGGCCTAGGCGTTTCCTAGCGCAGCGTGGCGTGCAGGTCGGCCGGCATCGTCACCGCGAAGGCCGGCAGCATGGAGAGATCGCCGTCGTCGTCGCGCTGCTGGATGAATTGCAGGCCGTGGCGCAGCATCTCCTTGGTGAAGCGCTGCGGCCGGGATTCGAGCAGGGCCACCTCGTCCTGCGGGCGTTTGGACATCGGTCGACCGAAGGCGTCGAGCTCGACCTCGGCCACGAGATAGAGGCCGCATGCGAGCGCACTCAGCGCATAGGACAGGCACTCTTCTTCCCACCGGTCGGGTTCGCGCTCGAGCGTATCGAGCAGATCGAGCGCAGCGATGAAATTGCGATGGAGCCTCTTACGACGTTCGGTGGCGGCCTGTTGCATCCTGTCCTCCTCGCTGCGCT
>CAYZQZ010000250.1:0-6215 GCA_964480235.1 uncultured Reyranella sp.
AGCCGAACTAGGCCGCCACCACGCAGCGCACGAGGTGACTATCGCCGATCGCCGAGAGCGGCGGCACGGCACCGAGGCATTTCGCTTCCGCATACTTGCAGCGGGCGGCGAAGCTGCAGGCCGTGGGCACCTCCGAGAGATCGGGTGGTGCGCCGGGGATCGCCTCCAGGCGCTGGCCGCGCATGCCGCCATGCACCGTCGAGGCGAGCAAGCCCCGTGTATAGGGATGCCGGGGCGCTTCGACCATCTGCTCGACGCCGCCCAGCTCGACCAGCTTGCCGGCATACATGACGCCGATGCGGTCCGAGACCTCGACGGCCACGCCGATATCGTGCGTGACGAAGATCACGCCTAGGTCGAGATCGCGCTGCAGCTCCCGGATCAGGAGGAGAACCTGGATCTGGACGGTCGCGTCGAGCGCGGTGGTCGGCTCGTCGGCCAGCAGGAGGCTGGGATCGCACGACAGCGCCAGCGCGATCATGGCACGCTGGCGCATGCCGCCCGACATTTCGTGCGGGTAGGCCTTCAACCGCTGTGCCGGCGAGGGAATGCGCACCATCTCCAGCAAATCCTTGGCGCGCTTCCAGGCCTCGCTGTCGCTCTTGCCGGTATGGCGCCGGATCGTTTCCGATATCTGCTGGCCGATGGTGAACACCGGATCGAAGGCGGTCGCCGGCTCCTGGAAGATCATCGCGACCCGCCGGCCGCGCAGATCGGCAAGCTGGGCGCCCTTCATGGCGAGAACCTCGTCGCCCTCCAGCTTGATGCTGCCCGACCAGCGTGTGCGGTGCTCGGGATGAAGCTTGAGGATCGAACGAAGGGTGACGCTTTTTCCCGAGCCCGATTCGCCCAGGATGCCGAGAGTCTCGCCGCGCCTGACGTCGAAGCTGACGCCGTTCACGGCGTGTACGGTGCGGTCGGGCGTCATGAAGGTGACGTCGAGGTCGCGCACTTCGAGCAGGCTGTTCATGCCCGGCTCGCCCTGGAATGACCGGAGTCCGGCACGCTCATGTGACAGGCGACCGACTGGCCGCCGCTATCGGTCAGCAGGGGTTCGGTCCGGCCGCAAACGTCTTCCGCGAAGGGACAGCGGGTACGGAAACGACAGCCCGATGGCGGGTCGATCGGATTGGGTGGATCGCCCTGGATCGGCGCCTCCTTGGTCCGCCGGCGCGGATCCATGCTGGGGCGGGCCGACAGCAGCGCGCGGGTGTAGGGATGCTGCGGGTTGCCGTAGATCGCCTCGACCGGCCCGATCTCGACGATCTTGCCGAGATACATCACCAGCACCCGGTCGCTGAGATACTGCACGACGTTGAGATCGTGGCTGATGAAGACGTACGTCAGGCCGAATTCCTGCTTGAGGTCCACCAGCATGTTCAGGACCTGCGCCTCGACCGACTTGTCGAGAGCGGACACCGCCTCGTCGAGGATCACCAGGCGCGGCCTGAGGGCGAGCGCGCGGGCAATGTTTACGCGCTGGCGCTGGCCGCCGGACAATTCGTGCGGATAGCGGTCGGCGAAGGTATTGGGGTCGAGCCCGACCTTGGACAGCAGATCGCGCGAGCGCGCCTTTGCCTCGGCTGCCGCCAGGCCGTGGGCCCGCGGCGCGAACGCCAGTGTCTCGACGATGGTCAGGCGAGGATTGAGCGAAGCGTAGGAATCCTGGAACACCATCTGCACCTGGCGGCGCAGTTCGTTGATCGTGATCCCGTGCGGTTCGTCGACCGGATCGCCATCCAGCACCATGGTGCCGGCGTCGGGTCGAATGAGCCGGATCAGCAGCCGCGCCACCGTCGACTTGCCGCAACCCGACTCGCCCACCACGCCCAAGGTCTCGCCCTTGGTGACCGACAATGACAGATCGTCGACGGCGCGCACGACCTTGGTGGTCCGGCCGAGAAGGCCGCCGGTGATCGGGAAATGCTTGCGCAGGCCACGCGCCAGCAGGAGCGGCTGGGCCGGGCCGCCGCGATCCTGGCGATCGTCGCGAGGGATCAGCGCGTCCATCAGGCCTTCACGTCCATGGCCGCGCGCAGGCCATCGCTCATCAGGTTGAAGCAGATCGAGGTGATGAAGATCATCACGCCAGGCAACGCCGCGAGGACCGGGTTGACGTAAATCGCCTGGCGCAGGGTGTTGAGCATCAGGCCCCATTCCGGCTCGGGCGGCTTCACGCCGAGGCCGAGGAACGACAGGCCGGCGGCCAGGATGATGGCGACGCTGATCAGAGACGTCGCATAGACCAGGATCGGCCCCAGCACGTTGCCCAGCACATGGACGCGCACGATCGTCAGGGTGCGTGCACCGGACGCCCGGGCGGCATCGACGAAGTCGAAGCCGCGCACTTGCGTGGTCACGCTCTCCGACACGCGACAGATCGGCGGGATGAACACCAGGGTCAGCGCGAGCAGGGTATTCTCCGCGCCCGCGCCCATGGCGCCCGACAGCGAGATCGCCAGCAGCACCGACGGAAACGCGTAGAACACGTCCATGACGCGCATGATCAGCATGTTCACCCGGCCGCCCAGGAAGCCCGCGGCGATGCCCAGGAAGCCGCCGATCAGCAGCGCGCAGGCGACCGGCGTCACTCCCATGAAAAGCGACAGCCGCCCGCCATAGATCAGGCGCGAGAACATGTCCCGGCCGAGTTCGTCGGTGCCCAGCAGATGATTGGGCGACCCGATCGGCTGGAGCCTGCGGATCATCGACGTCTTGTAGGGGTCGGCGAGCCCCAGCCACGGTGCGAACAGCGCCGCCAGCACGATCAGCACCAGAATGCCGAGGCAGGCCAGCGTGACGGGATCACGTCGCAGCCGGCGGCCGACTGTCACCCAGTAGCCGCGCGAGACCGCGACCGGCGTGGCCCGCACGGAAGCGGCGGCGGGCATATCGATCGAAGGACTCTGGATCGCCATCTCGTCAGCCTCGCTTGATGCGCGGATCCACCATGGTCTGGATCACGTCGACGGTGAGGTTGAGCATCATGAAGAAGAAGGCCAGCACCAGCGTCGTGCCCTGCAGGATCGGCAGGTCGCGCCGGAAGATGGCGCTGTTGAGGAGAAAGCCGGTGCCCGGCCAGGCGAACACCGTCTCGATCAGGATCGAGCCCCCGATCAGATTACCGGCCTGCAGGCCCATCACGGCGAGACAGGTCGGCGCGGCGTTCTTCAGCACATGCAGGAGTACGCGCCGATCGTTCATGCCCTTGGCCTGGAGCGCCGTCACGAACTCCATGCTGAGGATTTCCTTGATCGTCGAGCGCACCGTGCGCGTCATGACGCCGAGCGGAATCACCGACAGCGCGATGGTGGGCAGGATCATGTGCCGGATGTGTGGCCAGTCGAACTTCCAGCCAGTGGAGTTCTCCGGCCCGATGCCCATTGGCGGCAACGCTCCCAGTTCGACGGCGAAGATGATCACCAACACGATCGCCAGCCAGAAGTGCGGGACACTGACGCCGACCAGCGAGATCGACGTCACCAGCCGGTCGACGAAGCGCGAGCGCGCATAGGCCGCAGCGGTGCCGAGGAAGATGGCGAGCGAGAAGGCGAACAGGCAGGCGGCGATCGCCAGGATGATCGTGTTGCCGAATGCCGAGGCGACTTCGGTCGCGACCGGCCGGCCGGTGCCGATCGAGGTGCCGAAGTCGCCGGTCAGGGTGACGGCGAGCCAGCGCCCGTACTGCACCGGCAGCGGCTTGTCGAACCCGTAATACTCCTTGAGCTTGTCGACGACCTCCTTGGGCGCGTCGGGCGGCACGATCGCCGAGATCGCGTCGCCCGGCGCAAGATGCACCAGTGCAAAGACGAGCAGCGAGACCCCGAATGCCACCGGCACGAGGTAGATCAGCCGTCGCAGTGCATAGAGCAGCATCGGCTACTGCATCGTGATCGGCGTGAGATCCTGGAACCAGCTCTGCGCCTGCACGAAGCCCTTCACTTTCGGGTTCATGGCGCGCGGGTTCAGGTCGTAGGCGATCCATACCCAATAGGCCTGGTCGACAATGTAGGTGTGGACCGCCGCCAGGGCCTTGGTCTGCGCGTCGCGATCGAAGCTCGTATGCGCGGTGTTGATCAGCTCGTCGAGCTTGGGGTCCTTCAGGATGCCCCAGTTGGCGCCGCGCGGCGGCACGAAGTCGCTGTGATAGAGCCGCATGAAGGCCGAGTAGGGATCGACCGTGGCGCGGCTGATGTTGATGGCGTTGGTGCCGGCCTTGGTCGAGGCCTCGCCTGTCACCGGCTGGAAACCGAAGGTGACCAGCGCGTTCCATTCCATGACCTCGAACCTGCAGTCGAAGCCCACGGCATTGAGGTTCTCCTGCACGTACTCGTTCATCGGCAGCGGCAGCATCTGGCCCGAACCCGAGGTCGAGATCGCGATCTTGATCTTGGGCTTCTTGGTCGCGCTGTAGCCGGCTTCGGCCAGCAGCTTCTTTGCCGCCTCCGGGTCGTACTTGATGTCGAACGACGGCGTCCCGAACCAGGGATGGCCCGGGTACACCGCGCCCTTGCCCTCGATCATCATGTCGCCCACCAGCTTCTTGATGCCGGCGCGGTCGATCGCGAGGTTCGCTGCCTTGCGCACGCGGATATCCGTCCAGGGTGAGCCCTCGACCATGCTGGGCTGGTAGGCCCAGTTGTGCGGGTACTTGTTGGTGACGATCGCCATGCCACCCTGCTTCAGACGCGGAATGGCGTCAGGGGCGGGCACCTCGATCCAGTCGACTTGTCCCGCGAGCAGCGCCGCAGTCCGGGTCGCCGCTTCCGGCATCGGGAACAGCAGCACCTTGTCGAGCTTCGGCACGCGCGCCTTGTCCCAGTAGCCGTCGAAGCGGCTGAGCTCCATGCGTTCGCGCGGCACGACGCGGTCGACCTTGAACGGGCCGGTGCCGACCGGATTGAGGCCATACTTGACCCAATCCTTGCCGAGCTTCTCCCACTGAGTCGGGCTCGAGTAGAAAATGTAGGACATGTCGTAGGGGAACAGCGCGTTGACCACGCGCGTGGTCAGCTCGACCGTGTACTTGTCGACCGCCTTCCAGCCGACCAGCGTCGGCACGCGGCCGCGCGCCTGAGCGGCCTGCTTGGGATCGAATTGCGGCGACTTGTCGTTGAGGATCTTCTCGAGATTCCAGACCACGACGTCGGCGTCGAAGTCGGTCCCGTCATGGAACTTCACGCCCTGTCGCAGCTTGAAGATCCAGCGCTTGCCGTCGCCTTCGACCGCGGACCATTCGGTAGCGAGCCCGGGCTTGATGTCGGCGATCGTTTCGGCCTTCGACAGGTCCCAGTTCACCAGGCCGTCGTAGATCGTGTAGCCGGCGAAACGATAGCCCTCGAAGCCCTGATCGGGTTGGCCGGTGGTCTGCGGGATGTCGGCCGCGGTCATGCCGATACGCAGAGTGCCCTGTGAAAGGGCAGGCGCAGCGGACAGAGCGAGAAGACCAAGACCTGCAGCAAGCGCATTCAGGCGTTTGAACATCAGATACCCCCTGTTCGCGAAACAACATGCAAGCGCCAAGCCAAGGCGCTTGCCGCTCAGGCGGCATGTTGATTGCATGCACACCTCAATAGGGGAGAAGCGAATGCCGTCGCCCAAATCACCACCGACACTCGATGAGTTCCGCGCGCGTGCCGCGCTGTCGGGTCTCACGCTGACCGAGGAAGACATCGGACATCTGCACAAAGGCTATGTCGGATTGCTCGAACTGATGCAGCGCATCCCCCAACGCTGGGCGTGGGCCGCCGAACCGCCGCACGTTTTTCGCGCTGACGAGTAGGACTGCACCATGACCGATCTCACTCTTCTCGGCATCGCCGAGGCGGGCCGGCTGATGGCGCGTGGCGACATCAGTGCCTCAGAACTCACCAGCGCGTTCCTGAAACGCATCGATGCCGTCGATCACAAGATCGCGAGTTACATCACCGTGACGAGCGAACTGGCGCACAACGCCGCGCGGCAAGCCGACATGGAGATGAAGGGCGGCGTCCGACGCGGCCCGATGCACGGCATCCCGATCGCGCTCAAGGATATCTATGAGACGGCCGGCGTGCTCACGACCGGACACTCCCACCTCAAGAAGGACTATGTGCCGGCGATCGACGCCGAGACGGTGAGGCGCCTCAAGGAAGCAGGCGCGGTCATCCTCGGCAAGGTCGGCACGCACGAGTTCGCCAACGGCGCGATGACGCCGGATCAACCCTTCCCAGCGG
>CAYZQZ010000251.1:0-6214 GCA_964480235.1 uncultured Reyranella sp.
TTCCACTTGGCGGCGATCTCGTCGAGCGCCTCGTCCCAGGTGATCGGCTTGAACTGGCCCGAGCCCTTGGGGCCGGTCCGCCTCAGCGGCGTTTTGATGCGCTCGGGAGAATTGACGAGGTCGGCGTCGCGATTGACCTTCCCGCAGGCAAAACCCGCCGTGTAGGGATGGTCGGGGTCGCCCTGTACGCGCACCACCTTGCCGTCCTCGACGCTCGCGATGAGCGAGCACATATCGGGACAATCGTGCGCACAGACCACTCGAACGGACTTCACCACACCGTCTCCCTGTTTTCCGGAGACGGAGTGTATCAGAGGCCGGCGAAAAGCCCGGCCTTACTTCTTCTTGGCGGCAGCCTTAGCGGGCTTGGCGTCGTCGCCTGGCTTGGCGCCGGTCGACTTGGTGCCGGCCGCGACGCCGGAACCGGTCATGCCGAAACGATCCTTGAAGCGCTGCACGCGACCGCCACGGTCGACGCTCTGCCGCACGCCGGTCCAGGCCGGGTGGGTCTTCGGGTCGATGTCGAGGCGCATCTGTGCGCCTTCCTTGCCCCAGGTCGAACGGGTCTCGAAGGACGTACCGTCGGTCATGACTACCGTGATCTTGTGGTAGTCGGGATGGGTCTTCTCTTTCATGAACCTCTCCAGCGCAGTTTAAGGCCGATTCCGACCGGCCAGCGCAACAAGGCGGCGGGTATACAGGCCAAAGGGCCCGCCTACAAGCCGGTTGTCCGGGCCCCGAAAGCCCTGTTAGACCGGGCACTTAGATGAGCAACTCAGCCTTCGAAACCCTCGCCGACGGCCTCCTGGAGGCCCTCGAGGCCGGTATCGGCGACGACGCCGACCTGCAGGGCGGCGTTCTGACCGTGGATGGCGACGAGGGCATCTGGCTCGTCAACAAGCACGCCCCAACCCAGCAGATCTGGCTCAGCTCGCCCAAGTCGGGGGCGCGCCACTACGCCTTCGACGCGGCCTCGGGCCTGTGGAAGGACACGCGGGACGGTGCCGATCTTTTGACCACGCTCAATGCAGAACTCGGCGTAACCTTGGATTGGCATCCTGAATGAACCGCTTCGCCGGCCTGCGCCTCCTCGGACCGTACCTCGCGCCTTTTCGCGCGCGGGTAGCGCTCGCGCTGTTCTCGCTGCTGATCGCGGCCGGCACCGTGCTGGCGTTCGGCGCCTGCCTGCGTGCCCTGATCGATAGAGGCTTCGCCCAGAACAATGCCGAGGTGCTGAACTATGCCCTGGCCTCGCTGCTGGTCGTGGCGCTGGTGCTGGCTATCGCCTCGGGCGCGCGTTTTTACCTGGTGTCGTGGCTCGGCGAGCGGGTCGTCGGCAATCTGCGCAAGGACCTGTTCGAGCATGTGCTTCGACTCGGCCCGGCTTGGTTCGAGGTGAAGCGATCGGGCGACGTCATGAGCCGGATCTCGGCCGACGCGCAGTTGATCGAGCAGGTGATCGGCTCGTCGGCATCGGTGGTCCTGCGCAATACACTGATGTGCGTGGGCGGCATCGTGATGCTTGTGGTCACCAATCCCAAGCTGGCGCTCTACACACTGGCGGTCGTGCCGCTGGCCGTGGTGCCGATCATCGTGTTTGGCCGCAAGGTGCGCGCGCTGTCGCGCGAGGCGCAGGCGCGCATCGCCGACATGGTCTCCGAGGGCGGCGAGACGATCGACGCCGTGCGCACCGTCCAGGCCTTCAGCCAGGAAAGCCGCGCCGGCATGCGCTTCGGCACGGCCACCGAACGGGCTTTCAGCGCCTCGATCCGGCGCATTTCACAGCGCGCGGTGATGACCACCTGCGTGATCTTCATCGTCTTCGCGGCCGTGGGCTTCCTGCTGTGGATGGGCGGGCAGGACGTGATCGCGGGCCGTATCACCGCGGGCGACCTGTCGGCCTTCGTATTCTATGCCGTGCTGGTCGCGACCTCGGGCGGGGCGATCAGCGAATCGATCGGCGACCTGCAGCGCGCCTCGGGCGCCGCCGAGCGGCTCGCGGAACTGCGCGCCGAGCAGCCGGTGATCGTCGAGACGGCCAGTCCCAAGGCGCTGCCGCTGCCGGCGAAAGGCTCCGTCGAGTTCGACGCGGTGTCGTTCCGCTATCCGACCCGGCCCGAACATCTGGCGCTCGACGGCTTCGACCTGAAGGTGACGCCGGGCGAGACCGTGGCCATCGTCGGTCCCTCGGGCGCCGGAAAGACCACCGTGTTCAATCTGCTGCTGCGCTTCTACGACCCGGAGGCGGGGGCGCTGCGGGTCGACGGCGTGGACGCGCGCGATCTCAGGCTCGCCGACCTGCGCCGCACCATGGCGATCGTGCCGCAGGAGCCGGTGCTGTTCACCGCCACCGTCGCCGAGAACATTCGCTACGGCCGGCCGGACGCGACCGATGCCGAGGTTCGGGCTGCAGCCGATGCCGCTTCCGCGCTAGGCTTCATCGAGGCCCTGCCACAGGGCTTCGACACCGATCTCGGCGCCCGCGGCGTGCGTCTGTCGGGCGGCCAACGTCAGCGCATCGCCGTGGCGCGGGCGCTGCTGTGCGATCCGGCGATCCTGCTGCTCGACGAGGCGACCAGCGCGCTCGACGCCGAGAGCGAACGGGCGGTCCAGCAGGCGCTCGACCGGGTGATGCACAAGCGCACGACCCTGGTGATTGCCCACCGGCTGGCGACGGTCCAGAAGGCCGACCGCATCGTCGTGATGGACGAGGGCAGGGTGGTCGATGTCGGCCGGCACGCCGATCTGGTGCGCCGAGGCGGCCTTTATGCCCGTCTGGCGGAGTTGCAATTCAACCCATCGGCGGCCGCGGCTTGATAAACCACTTTAAGCAGGATCATATTTTTGTTGAATCACAGATAATTACGGCATATTGTTGGGTCATACTTTAGTCTGATTCTGACAACGCCAAGATTGGTTGACCCATGCTCGCCCGTTTTCCCTTGCAGGCGTCTAGCACCAGCGACCGGCTTAGCCGGCTGGCAGATTGGTGGCCAGCGGCCCTGATCGGCCTGCTGGCTCTGTTGGGAGCCGTTCCGGACGGCAACGCCCAGACCCTCGTCAGCCTGCTCTAGGACGGCCTCCGCGGCCGCGCCTGATTAGGCGACCGGAATAGGGGCTCGTCGGAGCCGCCGCCTATGGTCGGCGCATGACGCGCCGCCATCGTTCCTGTCGCCCCCATCCGCTACCTGGGCTGAAGGCTCTTCCGCTCGGCATCCAGCCGCCGGAGCTCCCGACGCATGATCTTGCCGGTCGTGGTGAGCGGCAGTTCGGACACGAACTCGACCTCGCGCGGGTATTCATGAGCGGCGAGGCGGGTCTTCACGTAGGCCGCCAGGTCGGCCTTCAGAGCCTCGGTGGCGGCGATCTCGGGCCGGAGCTGGACGAAGGCCTTCACGATCTCGGTACGCACCTTGTCCGGCACCCCGACCACGCCCACCATCGACACTGCGGGATGCTTCATCAGGCATTCCTCGATCTCGCCGGGGCCGATGCGATAGCCGCCGGAGGTGATGACGTCGTCGTCGCGGCTCTTGAAGAAGACATAGCCGTCCTCGTCCATGCGACCGAGGTCGCCAGTCAGCAGCCAGTCGCCGGCGTATTTCTTCGCTGTCGCCTCCGGGTTCTTCCAGTATTCCAGCATGACGATCGGATCGTGGCGCCAGCCCGCGATCTGGCCTTCCTCGCCGGCCGGCAGCACCTTGCCGTCACTATCGACGATCGCGACCTTGCGGCCGGGGCAGGCGCGGCCGCACGAACCCGGCCGGACCTCGAACCACTCAGGCGAGTTCAGCGTCATCAGGTTCATCTCGGTCTGGCCGTAGCCTTCCGAGATCGTAGTGCCGAACGTGTCGCGGCCCCAGGCCAGCAGTTCCTCGCCCATCGCCTCGCCGCCGGTGAACAGGGCGCGCAGATCGTAGTTCCAGCGCGCGCTGGGATTGTTGACTTGGCGCATCATCTTGAGCGCGGTCGGCGGGATGAAACTCACCCCGACGCGGTGCTTGGCCAGCATGGCGAAGGCGCGCTCGGGATCGAACTTGGCGAATCGGTGCGCCAGTACCGGCGTGCCGTAGTACCAGGCCGGGAACAGCGCGTCGTAGAGGCCGGCAATCCACGCCCATTCGGCCGGCGTCCACATGATCTCGTTGCCGCGCGGCCAATGGCCGAGCATCTGCTCCACCGCGGGAATGCAGCCGAGCATCATGCGATGGGCATGGAGCGCGCCCTTGGGCTGGCCCGTCGTGCCGGACGTGTAGATCAGCAGCGCCGGATCCTCTGCGTCGGTGTCCAGGGTCTCAAACGTGTCGGCCGCCCGGTCGAGCAGCCGCGCCCAGTCGAGAAACTGCGCGCCGTGTGTGCCGGCGCCGATCACGATCACCGTCTCGAGGTTGGGTAGGCGATCGCGCACCGCCAGGATCTTCGGAACGTTGGCCATGTCGGTGATCACCGCCTTGGCCTCGGCGTTGGCCAGGCGGTATTCGACCGCTTCTTCGCCGAACAGGGTGAAGAGCGGGAGCACGATCGCGCCCATGCGGTAGCCGGCGAGATGGCACAGCGTGAGTTCGGCGCCCTGGCTCAGGAACACCCCGACCCGGTCGCTTTTGCGGATGCCTTTGGCCCTGAGGGCGTTGGCTAGCCGCGAGCTGCCCTTCAGTAGTTCGCCGAAGGTCCAGTTGCGCACCGTGCCGTCGGCGTTCTCAACGATCAGGGCCAGGGTCGCGGGATTGTGCCGCTCGCAGACGAGACGGCCGATATTGAGCTTCGGAGGCTTGGGCCAGCGGAACTGGCGCATCGCCTCTTGGTAGGAAACGCCGCGCGGAATCATGGTCAGCGATTTACGCGGGTTACGACCTTGCCCGCCAGCAATTCTTCCGGCGTTGGCACCCATAGCGTCTCGGCCGGCGTGTCGACGACCCGCTGGGCGAACTGCGGCGTGACGCGGGCGTTGTAGACCAGGAACTGGCGCATGTCGCGATTGCTCTCGTACATGTCGTTGTCGCCCATGCCGGGAAAGCTGGCGCGATGAAAGCCGAGCTTGCCGTCGGTCGAGATGCTGCGCTCCACGCCGCCCAGGAAGGCGATGGTACAGGCCGAGGCGCAGCCGGTGTCGACTCGCGTCGCGAGCTTGCGTTCGCGGAACATCCGGAATAACGCGTAGCCGGTGCCGATGCGACCACCGGGACCGGACAGCACCACGGTGGCGATGCCGCGGTGCTCGTCCAGTGCGCGACGCACGGCGTCCTCGCTGCGCAGGCCGTAGGCGCCCTCGACGTAGAGCGTCTTGCCGCCGGGACCGACCCGCACCGCAAGATCGCCCAGTTCGGTGTCGCCGGCGTAAATGTTCCAAAGCTCGGCCAGCGACGGCACGGCGCGGTCGGCCACGGTGGCCGCGATCGTTCCGACCACGATCACCGCGAGCACGGTCGAGGTGGCGAACAGGGCGCGCTTGCCCGAGCGCCTGGCCGCGCGCAGCACCAGGAATATCTGCCCCAGCGCGAACAGGGTGCCTGCAGCACACAGGATCGCCGGTAGCACGATGTGGGCGAGGGTGAGCTGGCCGCCGCTGAACACCGCTGCGGAGATGCTGCCCAGCCCGATCAGCAGGGACAGCGCAGCCCAGACGCCGCGATAGTAGAGCGATGTCGAGAAGGTGGCCCAGCCGTCGCGCCACAGCGGGACGCCGACTGCTTCGAGATAGCTAGTCGGCACGCGGCGCCGGCCGTCGCGGAAGCCCGCCCGGGCGGCCACGGCCTCGGTCACGGCACCCGGCGCCAGCCGGATCTCGGAGACGCCGAGGGCGCGTGCCGCACTGTCGGCGAAGGCGATGAGGTCGTGCACGGCCTCGCCGCCCGTCGCCACGAGATGCTCGACGACCAGAAGCTGCGGCTCCTGCAGAAGTTCCATCACGCCCGCCGGAGCGTCGGTGCCCTCGTAGATGAACGTCGCGCGATGGTCCTCGGTTGCCGACGGCATGAGACCGGGTACGAACTGGGTCACCAGGGCGGCGTCGGCTTCGGTGGCGCGGCGGATGTGGGGTGTTGCCATGGGCTTTCGCACGCTATGCTGAGGCAGTTCCCGCGGAGCGTCCATATGTCCCCTGACGACCATTCCTACGCGCCCGTCCGCGCAGGCCGCAGCCACGAGGAGGGCATCAAGACCGTCCCGTCGGTCTGCCCGCACGACTGCACCAGCACCTGCGCGCTCGAGGTCGAGC
>CAYZQZ010000252.1:0-6210 GCA_964480235.1 uncultured Reyranella sp.
GAGCCACGACGCCATCCTGTTCGGCTCGGCGGGCCATCCCGACATTCCCGACCACATCACCCTGTGGGGCCTGCGCCTCGCGATCTGCCAGCCGTTCGACCAGTACGCCAACGTCCGGCCGACCCGCGTCCTGCCCGGCATCACTTCGCCGCTGCGCCACGTCAATGGCAACGAACTAGACTGGGTAATCGTGCGCGAGAACTCGGAGGGCGAGTATGCCGGCGTCGGCGGGCGCGTCCATCAGGGCTCGCCGCTCGAAGCCGCGACCGACGTCGCCATGTTCACCCGCGCCGGCGTCGAGCGCATCATGCGCTTCGCGTTCAGGCTGGCGCAGTCGCGGCCGCGCAAGCTGCTGACCGTCGTCACCAAGTCGAACGCCCAGCGCCATGGCATGGTCATGTGGGACGAGATCGCCGTGGCGATCGCCAGGGAATTTCCCGACGTCACCTGGGACAAGATGCTGGTCGATGCCATGACAATGCGCATGGTGATCAAGCCGCAGTCGATCGACACGGTCGTCGCCACCAACCTGCACGCCGACGTCCTGTCCGATCTGGCGGCGGCGCTGGCGGGCTCGCTCGGCATCGCGCCGACGGCGAACCTCAATCCCGAGCGCGTCTTCCCCTCGATGTTCGAGCCGATCCACGGCTCGGCCTTCGACATCATGGGAAAGGGCATCGCCAACCCGATCGGCACGTTCTGGTCGGCGGTGATGCTGCTCGATCATCTCGGTGAGCCGGACGCCGGAAAGCGGCTGATGACGGCGATCGAACGCGTCACCGCCGACAAGCGCTATCACACGCCCGATCTCGGCGGCACGGCCCGTACGGTCGACGTGACCAGGGCGGTCATCGATGCGATCCAGGGCGACAACAAGTAAGAGCGGGGACGGAAGCATGAAGGTCAAAGGCAAGGTCTGCGTCGTCACCGGCGCGGCGGGCGGCATCGGCGAGGCGGTGGCGCGGCGTTTCGCCAAGGAAGGCGCCAAGGGCGTCGTCGTGGCCGACATGGATGCCGGCCGCCTGGAGAAGGTGGCGAGGGAGATCGGTGGCCTCGCGGTGGCGGGCGACATCGGCAAGGAATCCGAGGTCAAGAAGCTGATCGCCGAAGCCGAGAAGAAATACGGCCAGGTCGACATCTTCTTCTCCAACGCCGGCATCGGCCGTGGCGGACACGAGGACGCGACCGACAAGGACTGGGCCGATTCGTGGGCCGTCCATGTGATGGCCCATGTCTATGCCGCGCGCGATCTGGTGCCGAAGATGCTGAAGCGCGGCGAGGGCTATCTGCTCAACACCGCGAGCGCCGCGGGCCTGCTCGCGTCGATGGGCTCGGCGCCCTACGGCGTCACCAAGCACGCCGGCGTGGCGCTGGGCGAGCATCTGTCGATCCAGTATGGCGACAAGGGCATCCGCGTCTCGGTACTCTGCCCGCAGGCGGTCGACACAAACATGCTGCGCATGGCGGGCGCGACCGCGGCGTCGGTCGACGGCGTGATCAACACCGACGCTGTCGCCCAGACGGTGATCGAGGCAATGGACGCCGAGACCTTCCTGATCCTGCCGCATCCGGAGGTGAAGGAATACATGGTCCGCAAGAACGACCGCGACCGCTGGCTGCGCGGCATGCGCCGGCTGCGCGACAAGACGGGCGAGGGTCAAAAGGGGCGATGAGCAGAGCCGTCGATCTCTGGCTCGATCTCAAGAGCCCGTATTCCTTCGTCGCCAAGGATCCGGCCTATGCGCTGGAGAAGGAGTTCGGGGTCACTTTGCAGCTGCGACCCTTCCATCTCGACATCATGGGCGGCGTCAACCAGAGCGACCCGGCGGCGCTGCAGCGCGGCATGCGCAAGATCAGGTATCTCTACGCCGACGTGCGCCGCTTCGCACGCGGCCGGACAATTCTCGGGCCGAAGAAGATTTTCGACACGAAGCTCGTGCATATGGCCTGGCTCTACGCCGACAAGTCCGGAAAGGGCCGTGCGCTGGTGGATACGGCCTACCCGCGCTTCTTCAGGCGCGAGCTCGACTACGAGGATCGCGCCGCGATCGACGCGCTTCTGAAGGAGATCGGTGTCGATCCGACGGGCTTCGAGGCTTTCACCGAAGATGAAGGCCCGAAGCTGCTCGCCGGGCACCAGCAGGCAGCCGAAGCTGCCGGCGTGTTCGCCGTGCCGACCTTTGTGGTCGATGGCGAGCTGTTCTGGGGCCAGGACCGCATCGAGTTTGTGCGCGCCAAGCTTCGCGGTTGACGCCGGCCGGCCGATCGGGAAAGGTTCCGGCCCGATGATTCGACTGACGACGCTTCGACTTATCGCCTGATCCCCTGCTCCCGACGATGGGAGCCGGCGGTTCGCGATGTCGTAGCTCCTCTCTCTCAAGGCAGTCGTTTCATGGTTCCCTACATCCAGTCTCTCTTCGCCGACATCGGCCTGTGGACCGCCATCGGCGTCACCTTCGTCGCGGGCCTGATGCGGGGCTTCGCGGGCTTCGGCTCGGCCATGCTGATGGCGCCGATCTTCGCCATCCTGTTTGGCTCGGCCGAGATGATCGTCACCGTGGTGGCGATCGAGCTCGTGGTGTCCCTGCAGCTCTTCCCCCAGGTCCGCGGCCATGCCGACTGGAAGACTCTGGCCCCGATGAGCATCGCCGCTTGCGCCGCCATGCCGCTCGGCGTCTGGCTGCTGGCCAGCGTCGACAAGAACACTATCGTGACCGGCGTCTCGGCGATCATCGTGGCCTTCGTGATCCTGATGTGGAGCGGCTGGAAATATCACGGCCAGCGCTCGCCCTGGGCCTCGGCGACGGTGGGCGCGATCTCGGGCGCGATGATGGCGACCACCAGCGTCGGCGGCCCGCCGGTACTGCTCTACCTGCTGTCGGGCAACGATCCGCCGGCGGTCAATCGTGCCAACATCGTCACCTACTATTTCCTGACGCAGTTCCTGCTGATCGTCATCGTGCTGGCGACCGGCGTTGCAGGCTGGGATGCGCTGGTTCGCGCCCTCGTGCTGTTTCCCATGATGGTGCTGGGCGCGTGGGCCGGCGGGCGCCTGTTCCACGGCCTCGCCAGCGAACGCCTCTACCGCAACGTCGCACTCGGCATCCTGTTCGCCACCGGCGCCTTCGGCTTGCTGCGCAACGTATTGATCGGCTGAGAGGCCCTTACGCCGCCTGCTGCGACTGGGCGGCGTCCTGCATGATGGTGACGCGCCAATGGATGCGCTTTTCCTCGATCGGGTAGCCGCCGGTCGCCGAGTGCAAGGCGCAGCGATTGTCCCAGATCACGATGTCGCCGACTTGCCACTTGTGCCGGTACTGCGCCGTCGTCGCCGTCATGTGGTCGGTGAGCTCGGCGATCAGCGCCTCGCTCTCGGCCTCCGGCAGGCCCTGGATGCGCACGATGTGATAGGGGTTGGCATAGAGCGATATGCGACCCGTTTCCTCGTGGCGTCGCACGATCGGATGCACCGCAGGCGGACGGTTGCGATCCTCCGGATCGAGCAGGTCGTTGCCGCGCCGGCCGCGGCCGCCATAGACATGTTCCGCCTTCAGCCCCTGCAGCCGCTGCTTGAGTCGCTCGGGCAGCGTCTCATAGGCCTCGTACATCGAGGCAAACAGCGTGTCGCCGCCATAGGACGGGATTTCGATGCCGTAGAGCTGCGTGGCCTTGCAGATCTCGCTGTCCCACGGCGAATCGGTGTGCCAGCCGCCGCCGCGATCGTAGATCGTCTTGTCGATCTGGCCGTCGGGCTTGCGCGTGCCGATGCCCATTACCGTCAGTTCGGGATACTCGGCGTGGCGCGTCTTCTTCACCCTGTGCGGCTTCAGTCGGCCGAAGCGCGTGGAGTAGGCGAGGAACTCGGGGATGGTGAGCGTTTGCCCGCGCACCACCAGCACGATGCTGTCCAGCCAGGCCTGGTAGAGCCGGGTCCAGTCGGCATCCGAGAGCGAACGTACGTCGACGTCGGTGGCGATGGCGCCGATCCGCGGGTCGGGCTTGTCGATCTTCATGAAGCAAGCCTAGCATCCCGGGCAAAAAAATTAAGGAGGAAGCTCATGCGCCGCATTGCGGTCCTTGTTTTCGCTGCTTTGCTGGCTCTGCCGGCGGTGGCGCAGGAGGCCTTTCCGAACAAGCCGATCACCCTGGTCGTGCCTTACGCGACGGGCGGCGGCAGCGACTTCCTGGGTCGGGTGCTGGCTGATGGGCTGCGGACGCGGCTCAAGGAGAGCGTGGTCGTGCAGAACCTGGCCGGCGCGGGCAGCGTGGTCGGCTCGACCCACGTCGCCAAGTCCAAGCCCGACGGCTACACCTTGCTGCTCAACCATATCGGCCTGTCGACCGTGCCGGCGCTCTACAAAAAGCTCAACTTCGATCCGCTGGCCGCCTATGAATTCGTCGGCCTCTACGCCGAGGCGCCGATGGTGATCATGGCGCGCAAGGAGTTCGCGCCGAAGAATTATGCTGAACTGGTGGCTTACGCGAAGGAGCACAAGGACAAGTTCACCATGGCCTCGTCGGGCATGGGCAGCTCGACACATCTCTGCGCCATCATCTTCCAGCAGGCGATCGGCGTGCCGATCACCATCGTGCAATACAAGGGCGCAGGACCGGCGATCATCGACGTCCGCTCGGGCCAGGTCGATGCGATCTGCGATCTGCCGACCACGACGTCGAGCCAGATCCGCTCGGGAGAGCTGCGCGGCTACCTGCTGACTGCGCCGCAACGCATGGCCTCGCTGCCCGACGTGCCGACAGCCAACGAGCTCGGCGTGCCCAGTCTGGCGATCGGCGTCTGGTTCGGCGTCTATGCGCCGGCCGGGACGCCACAACCGGTGATCGCCATCCTCAACAAGGCGCTGCGCGAGATCGTTCAGGACAAGGCGGTGGCCGAGAAGCTCGCCGGCATAGAAACCTACCTGTTGCCGCTCGACCAGGCGACGCCCGAGGCACTGCGCGCAAAGCTCGCCTCGCAGATCGCCCTGTGGACGCCGATCATCGAGAAGGCCGGGATTCAGGCGGAGTAGAACGGGCGCAACAAGGCGATCGGAGTAGGGCGGGCCTCTTACGGCGGCCCGACCCATGTCTGCGGCGCGTCGCCGGCCGATATGTCCAGCCCATTCGCGGCGCGACCCGGAAATATTGTTCGTATCTTAGGCCTGCAATCGCCCACGCGCGGCCCCACATCAGGAGAGCTTCTTCCGAACGATGACCGTTCGGAGGATGGCGCGTCCCGACGCGAAAGACAGTCAGGTTGGCAGCCCATTCGACGGGCGCCCGCCTTGGCGCGGCTTCGACCGCGCCGGTCGGGCGGCGCCGGGACGACAAGGGGGCGGGCATGCGAACAACCCATACGACGGTCACCTTCCGCAGGCCCTTCGCGCTGTCGTCTGTCGAAGGCCTCCAGCCGGCGGGCACCTACCGGCTTGAGACCGAGGAAGAGCAGATCGAGGGCTTGTCGTTCAACGCCTTCCGGCGATTGGCGATGACACTCCATCTGCCGGCCGATCCCGTACCTGGCGGCACGCGCCAGGTTGTGCAAGTCGATCCCGCGGAGCTCGCCGCCGCGCTCGCAGCCGACGCCGCTTCGTAGCGGCAGCCGCTGCATTTTCTGAAACACACGAGGAAGCATCATGAAGTTTAGGCCACTGGGCGATCGCGTCGCGATTCGCCGGATCGAGGAGACCGAAAAGACCCGCGGCGGGATCATCATTCCCGACACCGCCCGGGAAAAGCCGACGGAAGGCGAGGTTGTCGCTGTCGGCCCCGGCGCGCGCGACGAAAAGGGCGTCGTGGTTCCTCTCGAACTCAAGAAGGGCGACCGCATTCTGTTCGGCAAGTGGTCGGGCAGCGAGATCCGGATCGATGGCGAGGATCTGCTCATCATGACCGAGGCCGATGTGATGGGCGTCATCGAAGGTGCCGCCGTCGCCAAGAAGAAAGCCGCGTAATCGCCGCCCCATCGTCAGGGCGGCACAATCTCTGGAACAAGGAAGAAAAACCATGGCTGCTAAAGATGTAAGATTCGGCGGCGACGCCCGCGCCCGCATGCTGCGCGGCGTCGATATCCTGGCCGACTCGGTAAAGGTCACGCTCGGACCGAAGGGCCGCAACGTCCTGCTCGACAAGTCCTTCGGCGCACCGCGCATCACGAAGGACGGCGTCACCGTCGCCAAGGAGATCGAACTCTCCGACAAGTTCGAGAACATG
>CAYZQZ010000253.1:0-6167 GCA_964480235.1 uncultured Reyranella sp.
CGTATCGCGTCTCGGGTGAGGCGTTGGCGAAACTGGAGCGGCCCGCCAGGTAGAGTGCGGGCTTCCGCGGCCACCGGTTGGTCACCGCGGAAGGGGTGGCAGTCCCCACTGGTCGGTTCCGACATCCTGTGCATGCAGACAGGAGGAACCGACATGACCAAATTCATGGTGATGGTCGCGCTTGACCTGGGCCTTGGCGCCTGCGGCAGCGACCCGGGTTCGCGGGCCCTCTCGGGCGTTGCGATCGGCGCCGGCACGTGCTCGGTGCTCGGCGCTGCGACCACGCCGTTCGCGTGGTGACGAGGAACGGTTCGCGCGTCAGGCCGCGCGCTTCGACAATCCCATCCGGCGTCCGGACTTCGCCGGGCGCGGCAGATCCTTGTGGGCCGCCCACAACGTCTCGAGCCGTTGGGCGACCTGCATCGGCCATGGGCCGGAGCGGCGCGTCGTGTAGTCGATGTTCATCACGATCGTCTCGTTGGTCGAGGCGAGGTAGCCCTGCTCGGCGTGATACATCTCGTGGAACAGGTGCACGCGCTTGGCGTCGCGGTCGAGCAACTGGGTGGTGAACCGCATCGGCGCGCCCTCGCGCAACTCGCGGTCGTAGGTGACATGGGTTTCCAGCACGAAGGTCATGCCCGACTTGCTGTTCACGTAATTGCGGCCCAGTCCCATGTTGCGCATGAACGCACCCGAGGCCTGGTCGAAGGCGAGCACGTAGAACGCCACATTCATGTGGCCGTTCCAGTCGACCCACTCGGGCAGCACGGTCGAGGTGTGGATATCGAGCGGCGCGCGCGTCACCAGCTCGGGCAACTCGTAAGGTAACGTGACCAGCATGAACTCTACTTCCTCTTGATGCCGATGATGCGCCCGGCCTGCGGGGGGCGGGGTAGCTGGGCATGCAGGGCCGCGAGTCGCTCGATGCGCGGCATCGCCCACTCCGGCCACGGCGCGGAGCGCCGCGTTTCGTAGTCGATGTTCATGAGCATCAGCTCGTTGGTGGCGGCGAGGTAGCCCTCGCTGCCGTGATACATCATGTGCATGTAGTGGATGCGTTTGGCGTCGTGGTCGAGGATCTGCGTGGTGATCCGCAGCGGATCGCCCTCCTTGACCTCGCGGTCGTAGGTGACGTGCGCCTCGAGGACGAACGTCATGCCGATCTTCTCGCGCGTGTAGTCCCAGCTGCAGCCGAACTGCTCGCACATCACGTCAGTCGCCTTGTCGAAGGCGACGACGTAGTAGCCGACGTTCATGTGCCCGTTCCAGTCGATCCAGTCCTTCTGGACCGTCGCGCGATGGCGATCGAGCGGCACGCCGGTGTCGAGTTCGATCATGGGGTAGGGAGGTAATTTCATGCGGGCGGACCGTAGCGAAGCGCGGGGCGCCACCGCAAGTTCCGTGAAGCAACCCTTAGCGGTGAATTCACATGGCCCAGAAGGCGGAGAAGAAAACAAAGGCGCTGGTGCTCGGCGTCGGCGCCGAGCGCGGCATCGGCGGAGGTGTCAGCAAGCTTTTCGCGAGGCACGGCTACCACGTGCTGGTGGCTGGCCGCACGGCGGACAAGATCGGCAAGGTCGTGGCCGCGATCCGGAAGGAGGGCGGCGCGGCCTCGGCCGTCACGGTCGACGGCACGAAGGAAGACGAGGTCATCCGTCTGTTCGACAAGGCAATGGCCGACGATGCCGACGGCACGCCCGCCGACCTGTTCGTGTTCAACATGGGCAACAACGCCGCCGTCGATTTCCGCGAAATGACGGTACAGCACTTCGAGGACAGCTGGCGGGTCGGCTGCTTCGCCGGCTTCCTGTTCGGACGCGAGGCGATGCGGCGTTTGGCGCCTCTGGGGCGTGGAACGGTGATCTTCACCGGCGCCTCGGGATCGATGCGCGGCCAGCCGCGGTTCGCCGCCTTCAACGCGACCAAGGGCGGGCTACGGTTGATGGTGCAGTCGATGGCGCGCGAGTTCGGGCCGCAGGGCATCCATGTCGCGCATGTCATCATCGACGGCGGCATCGAGGGCGACCGGCTGCTGTCGCGCATGCCCGATCGCGCCGAGAAGGCGGGGCCCGACGGCCTGCTCAAGGTCGATGCCATCGTAGAGAACTACTGGCACCTGCACAGGCAACCGCGCAGTGCGTGGAGCCACGAGATCGATCTCAGGCCCTACAAGGAGACGTTCTAGGCGCGAGGTCGCGCGGGGATTTCCTCGAGCGACAGGAAGACCTTCTTTCCGAGGCGGCGGGCGGTGGCGACCATGTCGTCGGCCCCACCGGATGGGCCGCCGATGCGCAGCACGGCGTCGCACTTGCCGATCAGTTCGCGCGCCACGGGATGGAAGATTTCGTCGAACAGGGCATCGCCGATCTTCTTCGAGCCGGCATGCTTCAGGAGCGGCAAGGCGAACCACTCGCCCATCACCGGCAGGTGGCCGCGCCGAAATACCTTCAGCGACATGTCTTCCATCGCGTCGACATTGGCCTGGATCTTCACCGGATCGTCGCCGGTCCCGCCGCGATAGGGGCCGGCGACCAGGATCATCATCTGCTCGCTGACTTGGGTGCTCATTGGGGAAGCTCCAGCAGTTCGCGCGTCACGAGGTCGGGGGCGGAGATGATGCAGTTGTGGCCGGCTTCGATCGGCCTGAATCGGATGTTCGACATGGTCTGCACCTTCTCGTGCATGCCCGCGGACACCGGGTAGCGCGGCCTGGTGCAGGCGATGTAGGTCATGGGCCGGCCGTTGCCCGCCGGATTCTTGAGCGTGATCGGCTTGGTGTAGCAGGCGAGCGGATGCGGCGTGAGCTGGCGGTGCGTCCATGCGGCGAGGTCGGGATCGTCGATGATCAGGCTGCCGACCGGAGCGAAGGGCAGCACATCGGTGCCGTTGATCTGGCGGACGAGCTTCTGACGCTTGGCGACGATCTCCTGCGGGATGCGTCCGAAGATCGACTGGCCGTCCTGGGTGATGCCGCCATCGACGATGACCAGATGGGCGATGCGGTCGGGTGCGCGATCGGTGACGAGTTGCGCGATCAGGCTGCCGAAGCTGTGTCCCACCAGGACGATGTCACGGAGATCATCCTTCGCCAAAGTCTCAAGCGTGTCGGCAAGGAACAGATCGTTGTCGCAGGCGGGGGACAGTTCGGCGGCGCGTTCGCCGACGCCGCGAAAGGGCAGGGCCCGGGCGTCATGTCCCGCCGCACGCAGCCTTTCCAGGACGTATTGCCACGACCAGGCACCCATCCAGGCGCCGGGCAGACAGACATAGGTGCGCCGACCGCTCATACGGCGCGCGTCTTAGCATACCGACGCAGGGTGCCTAGCTCTTGATGCCCTTGCGCAGGGCCAGGCCGACGGTGAGCCACGTGCTGCCGACGAAAATCAGGTCGACGCCGAGTAGAATTCCGAGGACGTAGAAACGCGAGGCCGGCCATTTGGCGACGATCATCAGGCCGAGCAGGAAGCTGAGAACGCCGGAGAAGGCGACCCAACCCCAGGGTGTGCCCGCGCCCATGCGGGTGGCGAGGAAGACGCGGATCAGACCGCCCACGATCAGCGAGACACCCAGAAACAGGGTGAGAAAAGTGGCGGCCTCGAACGGGTTCTGCAGGCAGATCAGGCCCGCTGCGGCGTAGAGCAGGCCGAGCAGCAGCCACAGCAGACGGTGGCTCCAGTCCTTGGCGTTGAAGGCCGCGACGAGTTCGGCTGCGGCGGCCATCAGCATCATCAAGCCGACGATGATCACCGCGGAGGCGGTGGCGAAGACCACGCTGCCCAGAGCAATCACGCCGCCCAGCATGGCGACGATGCCGAGCGCGATGATCCAGCCGGCGCTCTTACGCAAGCCCTTCAGCCCTTCGGCCAAGGTATGGGGTTCGGTACCACCGGCGTTCGACATGGGGCCTCCTCACTGCGGAACGGACGGGACCGACTGTAAGCCGGTTGCATGGCACTGTCCTGATCTCCTGTGTAAGAATTCGAGCATGACCGAAGCCAAGAAAGCGCCGCCGCCGGCCCGTCCGGCGACCACCGTCCTGCTGCTGCGTCCGTCCAAGCGGGGCAATCCGTCATCCGACCTCGAAGTCTTCATGGTGGTGCGCCATCACCAGATCGACGCTTTCTCCGGCGCGCTGGTGTTCCCCGGCGGCAAGCTGGAAGACGCCGATGGCGACAAGCGGCTGCGCGCCCGCGCGACAGGCGCGGCCTCGCTCAGCGACGATGAACTGAAGTTCCGGATCGCCGGCATCCGCGAGGCTTTCGAAGAGTGCGGCGTCCTGCTGGCCCACAAGCGCGGCCAGAAGGCGCTGATCGGCGCCGCCGAGCTGAAGCCGATCGAGGACAAATGGCGCAAGAAGCTCAGTGACGACGAGGCGAGCATTGTCGACCTGGTCGAGGCGGAGGATCTCGAACTCGCCACCGATCTCATGACGCCCTACGCGCACTGGATCACGCCGACCTTCGCGCCCAAGCGCTTCGACACCTGGTTCTTCCTGGCCGAGGCGCCGCAGGACCAGGTTGCGCTGCACGACGGTTCGGAGTCGACCGACTCGGTATGGATCGGCGCGCAGGCGGCGATCGATGAAGCCAAGGCCGGGCGCCGCACGCTGGTGCATGCGACGCTGAAAAACCTCGAACTGCTGGCCGAAGGCGGCACGGTAGCCGGCGCGATCGAGCAGGCCAAGAAGCGGACGATCGTCACCGTCCAGCCATGGGTCGAGACGCGCGACGGCAAGCGCTTCCTGCACATTCCGGAAGGAGCGGGCTATCGCAACCTGGTCCGCGAGATGCCGCCTCAGGGACCGCCGCAGACCGGCGCGGTTCCGCAGGCCGGACGGTAATTCCGTCGCAATTGCGGCGTCCGTTCCGGCGCGCTAAGAGCGATGGCAACAGTGGTAAACGCGCGTTCATAACTGGAGGAAAGCGAGATGGTGGGGATCGTTGCCTATGGGGCTTACGTGCCGCGCCTGCGTCTCAGCCGTCAGGCGGTGTACGACGCCAACAAGTGGTTCGCCGCCGGACTGCGCGGCCTCGCCAAGGGCGAGCGCGCGATGGCGAACTGGGACGAGGACTCGATCACCATGGCGGTCGAAGCCTCGCGCGACTGTCTGACGAGCCACAAGCCCGAGGACGTCCGCAACATCTACTTCGCGTCGACCACGCATCCCTTCAAGGATCGCCAGAATGCCGGCGTGATCGGCACCGCGCTGTCGATCGAGCAGAACCTCTCGGCTTCGGATGTCGGCGGGTCGCTCAAGGCTGGCACCTCGGCCCTAGTCGCGGGACTGAATGCCTCCCGGGACGGCGCACCCTCGCTGGTCGCCGCCGCGGACAAGCGCTTGGCGCGCGTCGCGTCGGCGAACGAACTCAACTACGGCGACGGCGCCGCGGCGCTGCTTTGCGGCACCGAGAACGTGATCGCCAAGCTCGTCGGCCATCACTCGGTGTCGATGGACTTCGTCGACCATTTCCGCGGCGACGAGACCGACTTCGACTACGGCTGGGAAGAGCGCTGGATCCGCGACGAGGGCTATTCCAAGATCGTGCCGCCGGCAATCAAGTCGGGGCTCGCCGCCGCCAAGCTCAAGGGCAGTGATATCACCCACTTCATCATGCCGAGCCCGATGCCGGCCGTACCCAAGCAGATGGCCAAGGCCTGCGGCGTCGCCGAGGGTGCGGTGCGCGACCTGCTGGGCGCCAATCTCGGCGACACCGGCTGCGCCCACGCTCTCGTCATGCTGGTCGATGCCCTCGAGACGGCCAAGCAGGGCGACAAGATCATGGTCGTGGCCTTCGGCCAGGGCGTCGACGTGCTGGTGTTCGAGGTCACGGCCGAGAACGCCAAGCTGCCCAAGCGCAAGGGCGTGTCGGGCTGGCTGGCCCGCCGCAAGGAAGAGAAGAACTACATGAAGTTCCTCGCCTTCAACGAGATGCTGCCGATCGACAAGGGCATGCGCGCAGAATTCGACAAGAAGACCGCGCTCTCGGTGCTGTGGCGCAAGCGCGACATGATCTACGGCCTGGTCGGCGGCAAGTGCAAGGTGTGCGGCACCGTCCAGTTCCCGCGCAGCCAGGTCTGCGTCAATCCTAATTGCCATGCGATCGACAGCCAGGAGCCCTACCGTATGGCTGGGCTTGAAGCGTCGGTGATGTCTTTCACGGCGGACT
>CAYZQZ010000254.1:0-6164 GCA_964480235.1 uncultured Reyranella sp.
CGCCTACGGGCCGCTGATCTACGGCGCCACGACCGTGCTGTACGAAGGCAAGCCAGTCGGCACGCCGGATGCCGGCGCGTTCTGGCGCGTGATTTCAGAGCACAAGGCGGTGGCGCTGTTCACTGCGCCGACGGCGTTCCGCGCGATCAAGCGCGAGGATCCCGATGGCAAGCTCCTGAAGAAGTACGACCTCTCGAAGTTCCGCACCCTGTTCCTGGCCGGCGAGCGCGGCGATCCGCCGACCGTCGAGTGGGCGCAGCATCTGCTTGGCGTTCGCGTGGTCGATCACTGGTGGCAGACCGAGACTGGTTGGGCGATCTGCGGCAATTTCGAGGGGCTGGAGAAGATGCCGATCAAGCCGGGCTCGTGCTCGGTGCCCGCCCCGGGCTGGGACATGCAGGTGCTCGACGAGCACGGCCGGCCGATGAAGGCGGGCGATGTCGGCGCGCTCGCGGCGAAGCTGCCGCTGCCGCCCGGTACCTTCCCGACGCTGTGGAATGCCGACGCCCGCTACAAGCAGGCCTACATGACCGAGTTCCCCGGCTACTACAAAACCGGCGACGCGGGCTACATCGACCGGGACGGCTACGTTTCGGTGATGACCCGGGTCGACGATGTGATCAACGTCGCGGGCCATCGGCTGTCGACCGGCCAGATCGAGGAGGTGCTGGGCAGCCACAGCGATGTCGCCGAGTGCGCGGTGATCGGCGTGGCCGACGACCTGAAGGGTCAGGTCCCGCTCGGCTTCCTGGTGCTGAAGGCGGGAGTCGACCGGCCCCACCGAGAGATCGTGAACGACGTCGTGGCCATGGTGCGCGACAGGATCGGCCCGGTGGCGTTCTTCAAGAGCGCCCTGGTGGTCCAGCGTCTTCCGAAGACGCGCTCGGGAAAGATCCTGCGCGGCACCATGCAGAAGATCGCCGACAGCCAGAGCTGGACGATGCCGGCTACGATCGAGGATCCGGTGGTGCTCGACGAGATCAAGGACGGGTTGAAGGACGCCGGCTTCGCGGCGAAGGGGTAGGGTACCCACCCTTCGAGACGCCGTGCCCTCATGCTTTTGCGCTCCGCGCAGGGGCACGGCTCCTCAGGGTGAGGTATTTGTGTTTGAACCAATTGCCTCATCCTGAGGAGCACGCCGCAGGCGTGCGTCTCGAAGGATGGGCCACGGAGGAATTGGACGCATGACTCTCGACATAAACCGCAGCGATCTCACAGTCGGCGTCGTCGGCACCGGCGCCATGGGACGCGGCATCGCACAGGTCACGGCGCAGGGCGGCATGAAGGCGATCATGTTCGACGCCGCGGCCGGCGGTGCGGCCAAGGCGAAGGCCGCCATCCTCGAGACGCTGAAGGGGCTGGTCGCCAAGGGCCGGCTCACGGATGCCGATCTTGCCAGGACAGACGCCAATCTCGGCGTCGCCGACAAACTCGACGATCTGAGGGCCTGCCATGTCATCGTCGAGGCGGTGTTCGAGAACCTCGAAGTAAAACAGAAACTGTTCGGCGAGCTGGAGGCCGTAGTCTCGCCCGAGACCATCATCGCCTCGAACACGTCGTCGATTCGCATCGCCTCGATCGCGCGCGCGCTGAAGCACCGCAACCGCGTCTGCGGCATGCACTATTTCAATCCGGTGCCGCTGATGAAGCTGGTGGAAGTGATCCGCGCGGCCGACACCGCCCCCTGGGTGGTCGAGGCGATGGTGGCGCTGGGCAAGCGCCAGACCCGCGTGCCGGTCGTGGTCGGCGACACGCCGGGCTTCCTGGTCAATCTCGGCGGCACGGCGATCGGCACGGAGGGCCTGCGCATCTTCCAGGAAGGGCGGGCCTCGCCGTCGCAGATCGACGCGGTGATGCGCGATACCTGTGGCTTCCGCATGGGGCCGTTCGAGCTCATGGACCTCACCGGCATCGACGTGAATTTCCCGGCGCGCAAGATCATCTACGAGGGCTTCTTCCACGACCGGCGCATGACGCCCAGTCCGTACCACGAGAGCCTCTACGCGGCGGGCAAGCTCGGCCGCAAGACCGGCGGCGGCTGGTACGATTACGACGCCAAAGGCGGCAAGGTCGATCCTGGTGCCGATCACCTGCCGTCGGTGATCCCGGCGGCGAGCGTCGTGCTGATGGATACCCACAACGAGAAGCTGGTGAACCTCGTGATGTCGACCGGCGCCAAGGCGCTGGGTGCCGACGACGGCAAGAGTCCGATCTTGGTGGCGCCGGTCGGCACGGACTGCACGACGACGGCGGTCGAACGTGGTCTCGATCCCAGGCGTACCGTCGCGGTCGACCTGACCGGCGACATCGCCAGGCGTCTCACCATCATGACGGCGCCTGGCGCCGACGATCTCGTGCGCGACGCGGCGGCCGCGATCCTGGCCCGCACCGGCGCCAAGGTGACGCTGATCAAGGACTCGCCCGGCTTCATCGCCCAGCGCATGTGCGCGATGATCGCCAATCTCGGTTGCGAGATGGCGATGATCGGCATCGCCTCGGCCGCTGACGTCGATACCGCCATGACGCTCGGCCTCAACTACCCGCGTGGCCCCCTTGCGCTTGCCGACTGGCTGGGCGTCAAGAACACCCACGAAATCCTGACGCAAATCCAGGAGATCACCGGCGACGACCGCTATCGCCCCAGCCAATGGCTGCGCCGCCGCGCCCAGCTCGGCATCAGCGCCACCACGGTTGAGTAGAAGGACGGTCGAGTAGAAGAAGCCGGTGCGGGGAGCGGGCTGCAAACTGGGTTCGCTCGTTGGCCCTCCGAACTCATCCGGCGGCTCAACCCGGGCCCAGGCAGCACAACACGGATGAAAGAAGGAACCCCATGCACTACCGGTCACTGATCATGACGGCTGCCATCGCGATGGTCGCAACGTCGGCTTTCGGCCAGCAGCCGACGGCCTTTACTGTCCGTCTCGAAAAGGGCGATCGCAATACTTCGGCGTGCGCGACCCTCGATGCCGCGATGTCGCGCCCGCACACGGTCACGATCACCGGCGATACCGCCGTGGTGAAGTCGAACGGCGGCATCGACGACAAGGCAAAGCAGACGCGCCCCGGCATTTACACGACGAAGTTCTCGGTCAGCGGCGGCCTCAGCAATGCGACGCTCGACATCGTCGTCGATACGACAGTGTCGCCTCCGACGTTGACGGCAACCGAGGCCAAGATCGGCTGCAAATGGTCGGGTAAGGCCGCCTAGACTGCGCAAAATCCGAGAAGAGGGGGCCGTCCCGGACCTGTCCCGGGACGGCGCCTGCCGGGCCAAACCGAAGGTTCCCGGTCTGCTGAAAAATCGCAATTCCCAGGTTGACGTTTACGTAAAGGGAAAGTTCCTAAGGCGTCACTGGCGCAGGCTTACCGGCCGGCCCAAAGTCGGCTGAATAAAGACCGTCGAAGAAGATCCTGGAGGATTTTGCCCGTGAGCGCGTTGGCCGCCCATTACACGCCCGAACACCAAATGTTCCGCGAGACCTGCCGGCGGTTCTTCGAAAAGGAAGTCGTGCCCTTTCACATGAAGTGGGAGGAAGAAGGCATCGTGCCGCGCGAGTTGTGGCGCAAGGCGGGCGAGCAGGGGCTTCTGGGCATGACCATGCCGGAGGCCTATGGCGGCGCGGGCGCGGATTTTCTCTACAGCGCCATTCTGATCGAGGAGCAGGGCCGGGCGATCGCGTCGGGTCCCGCCTTCTCGCTGCACAACGACATCGTCGTGCCCTATCTGCTGCACTACGGCACGGAAGAGCAGAAGAAGAAATGGATTCCCAAGGCCTGCGCGGGTGAACTGGTCACCGCCATCGCGATGACCGAGCCGGGCACCGGTTCGGATCTGCAGTCGGTCAAGACCAACGCGGTGATGGACGGCAATCACTGGGTGATCAACGGCTCGAAGACCTTCATCTCCAACGGCCAGCTTGCCGACCTGGTGATCGTGGTCGCCAAGACCGATCCCAAGCTCGGCGCCAAGGGCACCTCCCTGATCGCCGTCGAGACCACGACGCCGGGCTTCAAGCGCGGCCGCAATCTCGAGAAGATCGGCATGAAGGCGCAGGACACGTCGGAGCTGTTCTTCGACAACGTCCGGGTCCCGGCCGACAACCTGCTGGGCGGCGGAACCGGCATGGGCTTCATCCAGTTGATGCAGCAATTGCCGCAGGAGCGTCTGGTGATCGCGATCCAGGCGATTGCTGCGATCGAGGCGGCTCTGGCGCTCACCGTGGCCTACGTCAAGGACCGCAAGGCCTTCGGCAAGCCGATCATCGATTTCCAGAACACCCGCTTCAAGCTGGCCGAGGTCAAGACCAAGGCCGCCGTCGCGCGCGCCTTCGTTGACGATTGCACCGCCAAGCACCTGAAGAAGGAGCTCGACGTCGCCACCGCCGCGATGGCGAAGTACTGGACCACCGACCTGCAGTGCGAAGTGATGGACGAGTGCCTGCAGTTCTTCGGCGGCTACGGCTACATGTGGGAATACCCGATCGCGCGGCTCTACGCCGACAGCCGGGTGCAGAAGATCTACGGCGGCACCAACGAGATCATGAAAGAGCTCATCGGAAGGACGCTTTAGGCAAGACCTCATCCTGAGGAGGCGCGAATAGGCGCATTCACATGCGCCATAGCCGTCTCGAAGGATGAGCAACACCAAGACTGGAGCCCACCCTTCGAGACGCATCGCTGCGCGATGCTCCTCAGGGTGAGGCGACTGGGATCAATAAGGGTTTGGAAGGTTAGGAGAAGCACCATGACCGACGCATACATCTACGACGCCGTTCGCACGCCGCGCGGCAAGGGCCGCAAGGACGGGGCGCTGCATGAGGTGACCCCGGTGCGCCTCGCCGTCGCCTCGCTGCAGGCGATCCGCGACCGCAACAATCTCGACACCCATCTGGTCGACGACGTGGTGCTGGGCTGCGTCATGCCGATTGGGGAGCAGGGTGCCGACATCGCGCGCACTGCCGCGGTGATGGCGGGCTACGCCGAAAGCGTCTCGGGCGTGCAGGTCAACCGTTTCTGCGCGTCTGGTCTTGAGGCCACCAACATGGCGGCGGCGCAGGTCATGTCCGGCCAGAGCCAGGCCGCGATCGGCGGCGGCGTCGAAAGCATGAGTCGCGTTCCGATGGGGTCCGACGGCGGCGCCTGGCCGGTCGATCCGGCAGTGGCGATACCGATGTATTTCGTGCCGCAGGGAGTCTCGGCCGACCTGATCGCCACAAAGTACGGCATGAGCCGCGACGACGTCGACGCCTACGCGGTCGAGAGCCAGAAGCGCGCCAAGGCCGCTTGGGATGCCGGATACTTCAAGAAGTCGATCGTGCCGGTGAAGGACCAGAACGGCGTCGAGCTGCTGAAGCACGACGAGCTTATGCGTCCGCAGACCACGATGCAGACGCTGGCCGCGCTAGAGCCCAGTTTCAAGATGCAGGGCGAGGCGATGCCGGGCTTCGACGCGATCGCCCAGCAGCGTTATCCCGAGGTCGAGAAGGTGATCCACGTCCATCACGCGGGCAATTCGTCGGGCATCGTCGACGGTTCGGCCGCGATCCTGATCGGCACCAAGGAGTTCGGCGAAAAGGCTGGCCTCAAGCCGCGGGCGCGCATCCGGTCCTTCGCGTCGATCGGCTCGGAGCCGGCGATCATGCTGACCGGGCCGGCCCCGGCGTCGGAAAAGGCGATGAAGCGGGCGGGCATGAGCGTCAAGGACATCGACCTGTTCGAGCTCAACGAGGCGTTCGCCGCCGTCGTGCTGCGCTACATGCAGGTGCTGAAGATGCCGCACGACAAGATCAACGTGAATGGCGGCGCCATCGCCATGGGCCATCCGCTCGGCGCCACCGGCGCCATGATCCTCGGCACGGTGCTGGACGAGCTTGAGCGGCGGGACCTGAACACGGCGCTGATCACGCTGTGTGTCGGCGCCGGCATGGGCACCGCAACCGTCATTGAGCGTGTGTGAGGACAGGATGAGCGTTCAGATTGGCCTCGACGTCGGCAGCGACGGAATCGCTCTGATCACCTGGGACATGCCCGGGCGGTCAATGAACGTGATGGATGCCGCGTCGAACGGCGAGTTCGCCGCGGCCGTGGACAGGGTCTTGGCCGACCCCGCCATCAAGGGCGCCGTGGTCACCAGCGCCAAGTCCTCATTCATCGCCGGCGCCGAC
>CAYZQZ010000255.1:0-6154 GCA_964480235.1 uncultured Reyranella sp.
CGACAATCGCGCCGTTGCCGAGATGGAAATGCGCCACGCGATCGAGCGCACGGCCTTTCTCGTCGACCGACGTGAGGTAGTGCGCGGCCAGCCGCAATACGATCGGCTTCAGCGCCTTGTCGACTGCCGGCACTTCCCACCAGCTCGGGCGCGACAGCAGCATCGCGGCGGCAGCGGCGCCCTTAGCTTCGTTGGTCACCGGTACCAGCGAAGCGATCTCCTGCGGGGTCAGCGCACTGTCGCCCTCGGCCTTGAGGCGCCCGTCAATGTGCGCCTTCAGGCCCGGGATCGGCGACAGGGTCGCGAAGTTTTTGATGTTCGGCAGGTCGTGCGCCAGCTGCTCGGCGACGCGCTTGATCAGGAAGTTGCCGAAGCTGATGCCGGCCAGGCCCTGCTGGCAGTTAGAGATCGAATAGAAGATTGCCGTATCGGCGGCCTTGGGATCGCTGGTCTCGGCCCTGGAGTCGAGCAGGCGCTGGACGTTGCCCGCCAGCCCGTCGACCAGCGCGACCTCGACGAAGATCAGCGGCTCGTCGGGCATGCGCGGATGGAAGAAGGCGAAGCACCGGCGGTCCGAGTCGAGCCGGTTCTTGAGGTCGCGCCACGAGCGGATGGCGTGCACCGCCTCGTAGGCCACGAGCTTTTCCAGCAGCGCCGCCGGTGCGCGCCAGTCGATGCGTACCAGGTCGAGGAAGGCGACGTCGAACCAGGCGCCGAGCAGCGGGCGCATATCCTCGCTCAGTGCCCGGCAGGCCGGATCGCTCCGGCCGAGCGTCAGCAGCTCGGCGCGCAGATCGACCACGAACTTCACGCCCTGCGGCACGCCCACGAACTCGCGCATCACGCGAACCGCCGGCGCTTCGAGTTCGCGCACCAGCGCCCGCGCCGGGTTCTTGGAACTGCGCCAGCGCTCGACTGCGCTAACTGCGCTATCCCGCGTCAGGCCATAGTCGCGCGCCAGCATGAACAGGAATTTCTTGCGACCGGCCGGCGACAGCGAGAGATAGGCCTGCCCGAGCTCGGCGGCCCGCGCCCGGCGTGCGGTCTCGCCGCCTTTGCCTTCAAGGCAGGCGTCGATGCGCGCCTTGAGCCGCGGCAGCTCGTCGTCGGGCAGGTCGGGACGCAGCGGCGCACCGACGACGTCGCGGGCGCCGCGCGCGGTCTCGCGGAACGCGCCGCGCAGGCGCGTCAGGGTGCTTTGCAGGGCATCAGCGAACGGCGAGGTCATCGGCGCAGTATGTCATGAAACGTGGCGAACGAGAGGCGGCGCGGCATTAGGTGCGCTAGTCTCACTACAAATCGTATTTGGTCGTGGGGGAATTAAGCGTGTCGTCTGGATTGCAGCACAGAGTCGTTCTCGTGACCGGCGCGGCGCGCGGCATCGGGCTCGCGACGGCCAAGCGCTTCCTCGAGGACGGCTGGCAGGTGGCGATGCTCGACATATTGGGCGACACGCTGACCGATGCCGTGAAGGCGATCGCCCGGCCCGACGACACGCTGGCATTGGAAGCCGACGTATCCGATCGGCAGGCCGTCCAGCACGCGGTCCGGGAGACCCAAAGGCGTTTCGGTCGCGTCGACGCGCTGGTCAACAATGCCGGCATTGCGATCTTCAAGCCGATCCTCGAAGTCACGCTCGAGGAATGGAACCGGGTGCTGGCGGTCAATCTGACCGGGCCGTTTCTGATGACACAGGCCGTGGCGCCCCTGATGCGCGACCAAGGCGGCGGCGCGATCGTCAACATCGCCTCGATCTCCGGCCTGCGCGGCTCGACGCTCAGGGTTGCCTACGGCACCAGCAAGGCGGCGCTGGGGCATCTCACGCGCCAACAGGCGGCCGAATTCGGCGAGTACGGCATCCGGGTCAATGCCGTGGCGCCCGGGCCGGTCGATACCGCGATGGCCAAGGAAGTGCATACGCCCGAGATCCGGGCCGACTACCACGACCATATCCCGCTCAACCGCTATGGACTGGAGTCCGAACTCGCTAATGCGATCTGCTTTCTGTGTGGCGATCAGGCGAGCTACATCACCGGCCAGGTGCTGGCGGTCGATGGCGGATTCGAAGCGGCGGGCGTCGGCCTGCCGACCCTGCGCGGACAGCGCCGGAACGCCTGACCCGGCCTAGGTGCCGGGCGCCTCGAGCGCACGCCACAGGTACCAGCTGGCGACGGTGCGGTAGGGCCGCCACTTCTCGCCGGCCTTGGTGAGCGCCTCGCCGGTCGGCAGCGTGCGTTTGCCGAAAGCCTTGGCGTAGGCCTTGCGCAGGCTGTAGTCGTCGACCGGCAGCACGTCGGGACGGCCGAGCCGGAACATCAGGAACATCTCGGCGCTCCAGCGGCAGATGCCGTGGATGGCGACCAGCCGTTCGACGATCGCCGCATCGTCGAGCCTGCGTGCGGCGGCGAGCGAGGGTACTTCGCCCGCGGCGGCGCGGCGCGCGAGGTCGCGCAGGGATTTCAGCTTCGGGCGTGAAATGCCGCAGCTGCGGATCCGGGTGTCGCTCAGTTTCAGCAGGCGCTCGGGCACCAGATCGGCCGGGCCGCGCGGCAGGCAGGCGCACAGCCGGCCGAAGATGGTGGCGGCCGCCTTGTTGGAGAGCTGCTGATAGACGATCGCCTCGGCCAGCGCCGCGAAGGTGCTGCGCGACTTCTTGAGCTCCATGGCGAAGGGGCCGGTCGCGTCGATGACGGTGGCGAGCTTCGGGTCGGCGGCCCGCAGATGGCGGACCGCTTCCGCGGGATCGAAGCCGAAGCCTGCCATCTCAAGCTTGCGGAGCGGCGAACAGGGGGCCTGCGCCCACCACGCCCGCGCCTTCGATCTCGAGCATGCGCCGCTTGGTGTCGACGCCGCCGGGTGCGGAGAAGCCGCCCATCTTGCCGCTGGCCGCGACCACGCGATGGCAGGGCACGATGATCGGCACGGGGTTGCTGCCCATGGCCTGACCGACGTCGCGTGCGCGCTCCGGCCCGACGCCGAGGCGCCTCGCGATGTCGCCGTAGGTGATCGTCTGGCCAGGTGGAACGGCGCGCGCGATGTCCCAGACCTTGCGGTTGAATTCCGGTGCGTCCTCGAGATCGAGCGGAATGTCCGTGAGGTCGATCTTTTCGCCCTTGAGCAGCGTCAGCACGCGGTCGATCGCGCGCTGCACGCCGGGCGGCGGTGCCGCTTCCACCGCCGACGGCCAGCGTTTCCGGATATGAGCGCGCGTCTTGTCGGTACTGGCCGCCGGCAACTGCATGCCGGCGATGCCGTTCTTGTTCCACGCCACGCCGCACGTGCCGATCGGCGTGTCGAACAGGGCAAAGGCTTGGGGTGTCATGGCTGCACCTTTCCTAACCATATATATGGTCAAATGGCCGTGTCATCAAAGTGTGATTCCGCAGGCCTATTGTGGATGGAGTGGTGACTAGTCCGGAGCGGCGGAAGTGATCTATCCGCGGGTCGAGAGGCATTACCGGGTGAGGCAGGCCGTGCGCCGCAACAGGGCGCTGAGCCGCGAGGGACTGCTGGAACGCGTCTTCGAGCGCCTGTTCCACGGGCTGGTCTATGCCCAGATCTGGGAAGACCCGGAGATCGATCTCGAGGCGCTGGCGCTCACGTCGCAAAGCCACGTCGTGGCGATCGCCTCGGGCGGCTGCAACGTGCTCTCCTACCTGACCGCCGATCCGGCCCGCATCACCGCGGTCGATCTCAGCCGTGCCCATGTCGCGCTCAATCGCCTGAAACTCGTGGCCGCGAGCCGCCTGCCGTCGTGGCGGGCATACCATCGCTTCTTCGCCGGGGCCGACGATCCGGCCAATGTCGCGGCCTACGACCGGCTGATCGCGCCCCACCTCGACGGAGCGAGCCGCAGCTACTGGGAGGGCCGCACGATCCACGGGCTGGGGCGCCGCCGGATTTCGATCTTCGCCCGCAATGCCTACAGGCATGGCGTGCTCGGTCGCTTCATCGGTGTCGCCCATGTCGTGGCGCGCCTGCACGGCGTGCGGCCGCGCGATCTGCTGAAGGCCGAGAGCCTCGCGGAGCAGCGCCGCTTCTTCGAGGAGGCGCTGTCGCCTTTGTTCGACAAGCCGATGGTCCGCTGGGCGACCGACAGACGGCTCTCCCTCTATGGCCTCGGCATTCCACCGGCACAGTACGAGGCCCTTGCCGGGGGCCGCAGCATGGGCGCGGTGCTGCGCGAACGGGTCGAGCGGCTGGCCTGCGGCTTCAGTCTGCAGGACAATTACTTCACGTGGCAGGCCTTCGGCCGCGGCTATGGCCGCAATGAAGCGCCGTTGCCGCCTTATCTCCGGCGCGAACAGTTCGACCTGGTGCGCGCGCGGGTCGACCGGGTCGACGTTCGCCTGACATCGATCACCGACCATCTCGCGACGTTGCCAGCGTCCTCCCGCGATCGTTACGTGCTGCTCGACGCCCAGGACTGGATGACCGACCTGCAGCTCAATGCGCTGTGGCAGCAGATCACCCGTACCGCGCGACCGGGCGCACGCGCGATCTTCCGCACCGCCGCCGAGCCATCGTTGCTGCCCGGCCGGCTGGCGCCCGACCTGTTGGCGCAATGGCGCTACAAGGAGCAGGCATCCCGCTCATTCACCGACCGCGACCGCTCGGCGATCTATGGCGGCTTTCATCTCTATGTGCGCGCCGGCTAGGTCATGAGCGACGCGGCTCCGCGAACCTTGGCGGCCGCGCCGCTGATGGACCGCCTCTACCGCCACCAGCGCCACATCTACGACCTGACGCGAAAGCACTACCTGCTGGGCCGCGACCGGCTGATCGCGGGACTGCTGCCGCCGCCGGACAGCCGGGTGCTCGAGATCGGCTGCGGCACCGCGCGCAATCTGGTCGTCGCGGCGCGGCGCTGCCCGGACGTCGAATTCTACGGCATCGACATCTCGTTCGAGATGCTCGAGACCGCGCGCAAGGCGATCGTGCGCGAGCGCCTGACGGCACACATCCAACTTGCCCAGGCCGACGCCACGCGCTTCGACCCCGCCCTGTTGTTCGGGGTGCCGAGCTTCGCGCGCATCTTCGTGTCGTACAGCCTGTCGATGATCCCGGACTGGCCGGCGGTGCTGGCCACGGCCACCCACTGGCTGGCGCCGGGCGGCGAGCTCCACATCGTCGATTTCGGCCGCCAGGAGCGGCTGCCGGCGGCGTTCCGGGTTTTGCTGCGCGGCTGGTTGCGGCAATTCCATGTTCATCCGTGTGACGAGCTGGAAGGCGAGCTGTCGCGGCTCGGGTTGCCGTTCCGGCTGGAACGTCCGTTCCGCGGCTACGCACAGTATGCGGTCGTCCATCGGCCGCGGGCGGTCGCCGCATGGCCCCCCTGTGTCCGGGGCATTGGCTGAGGCATTGGCAAGTCACGCCGGGCGGTGCTAACCGGGCAGCACAGAAGTTCCGGGAGTAGCCCAAGATGACCCAAGCCTTCATCTGCGATGCCATTCGCACCCCTGTCGGCCGCTACAATGGCGGCCTGAGCGCGATGCGGGTCGACGATCTTGCTGCGCACCCGATCAAGGCGCTGATGCAGCGCAACGCCAATGTCGACTGGGGCTCGGTCGACGACGTGATCTATGGCTGCGTCAACCAGGCGGGCGAGGACAACCGCAACGTGGCGCGCATGGCGGGCCTGCTGGCCGGCCTGCCGGTCGAGGTGGCGGGCGCCACGGTCAACCGCCTCTGCGGCTCGGGCCTCGAGGCTGCGGGCCATGCCGCCCGTGCGGTTAAGCTCGGCGAGGCCGACATCATGATCGCCGGCGGCGTCGAGGGCATGACTCGTTCGCCCTACGTCATGGGTAAGCCCGAAGGCGCGTTCGACCGCTCGATGAAGCTCGAGGACACGGTGCTGGGCTGGCGCTTCGTGAACCCCAAGATGAAATCCGCCTACGGCGTCGACCCGATGGGCCAGACCGCCGAGAACGTCGCCACCGAGCACCAGATCAGCCGCACCGACCAGGACGCCTTCGCCTATCGCAGCCAGCGCCGCTGCAAGGCGGCCCAGGACCGTGGCTTCTTCGACAAGGAAATCGTCGCGGTCACGATCAAGACCCGCAAGGCCGAACAGGTCGTCGGCAGGGACGAGCATCCGCGCGGCGACACCACGATGGAGACGCTGAGCAAGCTGCCGGCGGCGTTCCGCGAGGGC
>CAYZQZ010000256.1:0-6149 GCA_964480235.1 uncultured Reyranella sp.
ATCGCGGGCTTGTCGCCGGCCAGCACCATGTCGGCCGCGAGCTTCTTCTGCTCCTCCGAGCCGTAGGCCATGACGGCGCTGATCGCGCCCATGTTGGTTTCCACGGCGATGCGCCCGGTCACAGAGCAGGCGGCCGACAGCGCCTCGATGGTCAGCACGGCGTCGAGCCAGCCCTTGCCCTGGCCGCCATATTGCGTCGGGATGGTCATGCCGAGCAGCTTGGCGTCCTTCAGCAGCTCGACGTTGTCCCAGGGATACTGCTCGGTGCGGTCGACCTCGGCCGCGCGTTTGGTCACCGGTCCGGCCGCCAGCTCGCGCACGCGAGCCTGCAGTTTCAGTTGGTCTGGTGTCAGACCTGGGGACAGTCCGGATGCGTTCATTGCGGCGTTTCCTGGAGGCTGGTGTCGAGAGTGGGATCGAGGCTGAAGGCGTTGATCTGTTCGCTGCGGCCCCGCACCGACACGCTGCCAAGCGGCCGGAAGGCGAAGCGCTCGCCGCAGGCATCGCGGGTGCTTTGCGAGACGAGAATGCGCGTGCCGTGTTCCTTGTTCAACTGCTCGAGCCGCGCCGCGAGATTCACCGTGTCGCCCATAAGGGTGAAGCTCATGCGCTGGCCGGCGCCGACCGAACCGCCGATGACCGAGCCTGTGCTGATGCCGATGCGGGTGGCGAAGGCCACACCCATGTCGCCGAAGGTCCGCTCGCCCACCGCGCGCTGGATGTCGATCGCCGCGCGCACAGCCGCCGCGGCATGGTCCTCGCACGCCAGCGGCATGTTGAAGGAGGCGAACAGGCCGTCGCCGATGAAGGTGTTGACGATGCCGCCCTGGGCGCTGATCGGTGCCATTACGGTCTCGAGATAGTCGTTGAGGGCCGAGACCAGCTCGTGCGGCTGCAGGTATTCGGCGATGGTGGTGAAGCCCGCGATGTCGGTGAACAGGATGGTGGCTTCGCCGGTTTCTCCCGCAAGCGCACCTTCGCCCTGGCGGCGCAGGATGGTGGCGGCGACGCTCTCGTCGACGTAGCGGCCGAACGTCTCGCGGATCTTCTCGCGCTCCTGCAGGCCCTCGATCATGGTGTTGAAGCGGCCGGTCAGCTCGCCCACCTCGTCGTTCGACGTCACCGGCACGCGCACGGCGAGATCGCCCTCGGCAACCCTGGTCATGGCCTCCGACAGGGTCACGATGGGGCGCAGCAGCGAGCGACCGACATAGTAGGCGGTGATCGCCACGCCCATGACGGCCGAAGCGACGTCGACTAGGATCTCCGACTGCTGTCGCTCGCCGGTGTAGGAGAACAGATCGACCACGATGGCGGCGAGCGGCGCGATCGAGACGACGGTCAGCGCCACGAACAGCTTGGCGCGGTAGCTGCCGAAGAAAAGCTGCAGGTTCTGGCCGGTGCGTTCGAAGATGAAGCCGCACAGGCGGGCGAGATAGTCGCTGACGACGAAGTAGGTGTAGGTGAAATAGAAGACCGGCAGGATCACCAGCACAGCGATGAAGTCCGGGATCGTCGGCCGCAGGTTGAACATGATGTGGGATTCGACCCACCACGGCGTCGACGTACGGAACCCGACCACAACGATGGCCAGCAGGGCGACATAGCGTGCGGTCAGCAGCGGCAGTTGCGTGAGACGCCGCTGGATGTCCGCGAATGCTACCTCTCCGGTCAGGTGGCGCCGGATCGGCTCGAACAGGCGGCGCGCGATCAGCCAGTTGGCCGCCCCGAGCAGCAGGACCCCGCCGCCCTCGGACCGCCAGAAATTGTTCCACGACCCGGTCGTCGCGGAGAAGATCAGGGTGATGCCGAGATCGAGGAAGAAGATCGACGTCGCCATCCAGAGATAGCGGCGCCTGAGGACGAGGATCTCGGCGGCGTTGGCGGGAGGGGTCATGTCGTGCCGTCCACGCGGTACACCACGACATGGCCGGCATGTCCGCGCACGCTCGACTCGCCGAGCGAGGTGCAGGCAAAGCCCGTCCCGGCTGCGCGCACGGTCGACTCGCTCGCCAGGATGGAGGTGGCGAAGGACTTGTTGAGCTGTTCGATCCGCGAGGCGACGTTCACCGCGTCGCCCAGAAGCGTATAGGACATGCGCTTCTCGGTACCGACCGACACGCCGATCACCGGGCCGGTGTTGATGCCGATGCGCGTGCGCAGGGTTCCGCCGGCATGCTCGAGGCGGCGGCCCAGGGCGTCCTGGATTTCGAGCGCGGCCTTGAGGGCGGCGGCCGCATGGTAATCGAGCGCCAGCGGCAGGTTGAAGCTCGCGAACAGCCCGTCGCCGATGAAATTGTTCACGACGCCGCCGTGGTGCTGGATGATCGGCACCACGATGCCGAGATAGGCGTTGAGCAGCCGCGCGACTTCGTCGGGCGGCAGGCGTTCGGACAGGCCGGTGAAGCCCTCGATGTCGGTGAACATGAGGGTCGCGACGGCGAGCGTGTCAGCCATGCGCCCCTTGCGGTCCCGGCCCTCGAGCAGGGCCGAGGCCACGGTCTCGCTGACGTATTTGCCGAACACGTCGCGCAAGTATTCGCGCTCGTTCAGGCCCTGGGTCATCTGGTTGAAGCCGCTGATGGCGTGACCCAGTTCGTCGTCGGAGGTCACCGGCAGGCGCACCGTGAGGTCGCCGGCGGCGACCAGGCGCATGCCATGGTCGAGGCGGGCGACGGGCTGGGTGAGCGCGCGCGTGATCCAGTAGTAGATGGTGGCGGCCCCGGCGATCGAGGCGGTGAGGTCGATGGTGGCCTCACGGATCAGGCGATTGCCTTCATAGCTCGCGATGTCGCCGGCCAGCAGGGTCATGGCTGCAAAGGCAACGAACAGCACCGCCAGGCCGACCTTGCGGCGGAACGTGCCACGGAAGATCGACAGGTTGACGCCGCGGGTGCGGAACAGGAACTCGCACAGCCGGTCGAGATAGGCGCTGACCACGAAATAGGTCAGCACGAAGTTGAAACTGGTGACGACCAGGAACGAGCAGACCGTGTCGATCCAGGCCGAGATCTCGATCTCGGCGCCGAACGTGTAGCCGACCCGCGGTGACAGCAGGCGAATCGCCAGCATCGGGGCGTAGAGGCCGGCAACCACCATGGCCGAGCGACGCGGCAGGTTGGCGATGTCGCGCTCGATCGCCGGGAAGTCGATGCCGCTTTCCAGGAAACGCTTCAGCGGGCGCGCCAGGACCCACGCGCCAAGGCCGACGCCGACCAGCAGGAATGCGCCGGAGACCAGGGACAGGGGGAGCAGGGTGAGCGGCCGGGCGTTGATGGCCGCGTAGACCATCGACGTCAGCAGATCGATGGCGAACGGCACGCCCATCGCCAGGTAGTAGCGGCGGAGGATGCCACGCGCCTCTTTGTCGGGACCCGCCGCGGACGCTGCAGTCATGCAGCGGGTATAATGGGTATCGGGACAGGGCGAAACGCCCCGTCCGGCCTCACAGGCGGCGGTCAGGCCGTCAGTTCGCGCGCGGTGATCTTGTACCTGAAGGCGTCGGGATCGTAGGGGTCGACGGCGCCCGACTTGTCCTCGGCCTGCGGGTACATCAGGAACGGCAGCGGCGCTTCCTTGCTGCCCGGCAGCTTCACGTCGTGCGCATCGTTGAAGGCGAGCCAGTTGCCTTCCCAGCCGCCGAACAGGGTCTTGCGGGCGGCGACCACCTTGAGGTCGATCATGGAGAGATTGGTCGGCGGCTCCTCGAGCACGACCTTGCGTACGTCGGCCGGATCGACCGGTGTCCAGCCGCTGCCGCTCAACCACACCTCGGCGCGGCAGTGCTGCGCCTTCGTGACGACTTCCGATCCCGCGCCCAGCGCCTTGTAGCCGAACTCCGAGGGCGCCACGCGGATGCCGTAGAGATCGCGTGCCGGCAGGCCGACCGAGCGCGCCATTGCGACGTAGAGGGCGTTGAGGTCGGCGCACTTGCCGTTCAGGTTGCCGGTCTTGATCATCCACGACACGTCGCCGATGCCGCAGCCGACGGTCTTGGCGTTGCGGAAGGTGTTCTCGACCACCCAGTCGTAGAGCGCGCGCGCCTTGTCGACGTCCCGGGGCTTGCCCTTGATCACGCCTTCGGCGGTCTCCTTGACGATGCCGTCGACCGGCAGCAGCGAGGTGGCGCCGAGGTTGCGCTTGCGCTCCTCGTCGCTGAGCGGCGCCGCCGAGCCGCGGCCGGGCTGCACCGAGCGGTTGGCGGCCTGAACCTGAGTCGTCACCTCGATCACCGGGTTCTGCAGGTCGGCGGCCCATTCGACGCGCAGCATCTCGGCGCCGTATTTCGTGTCGCGGACGCGCTCGGCGACCTTGGCGTTGCCGGTCCAGCTGACGTTGCCGGGACGCTGCCAGTCCGCGGCGGCAAAAGTCGGCAGCGGGACCCAGGCCTTGGTGGCGAAATTGGGCTCGACCCGCGTGGTCAGCACGAACGTGCGCCAGCCTTTCGGGACGGGCGAGAAATTGACCTGCGCGGCGGCGATACCGGGTGCCAGGCCCGCGAGGCCCGCGGCAGCGCCGGCTTTCAAAAGGTCACGACGAATCATCTTCGGTTTCCCCCAAGCGTTGTGCGGCCGGGGAAGGCGAAGAAGACCGGCGTCGGCGCTCTTCGGAACCATCCCGGAGAGACCCGCGCCGCACGCGGCAGCGGTCCATTCCGGATCGGTGAAGAGTGCAGAGCGGCCGTCATGGCGTCAATACCGGCGGCATTTGCCAGTGGGCCGCCTATAGAGACGACGCGTCCGTCGTGCTAGGTCGGCGGCCATGACCGTGAGCCTTTCCGAACTCAACAGGATGGCACCTCCAGCCTTCTGCGCCGCCGTCGGCGAGACTTTCGAGCGCGCACCGTGGGTGGCCGAAAAGGCGGCGGCGCTGAGGCCGTTCGCGACGGTGACCGGCCTGCATGCCGCGATGATGGGCATCGTCCAAGCCGCTTCGGCGGAGACGCGGCTCGAGTTCGTGCGCGCCCATCCCGACCTTGCCGGCAAGGCGGCGCGTGCCGGCGACATCACCGACGATTCGCGCCGTGAGCAGGCGAGCGTCGGGCTCGATACGCTGTCTGACGCCGAGTTCGAGCGCTTCCATCGCCTGAACGACGCCTACAAGGCGAGGTTCGGCTTTCCGTTCATCGTCTGCGTCCGCCGTCACACCCGCGACTCGATCCTGGCCCAGTTCGAGCGCCGGCTGATCAACGAGCCGGCGGCCGAACTCGCGACCGCGATGCAGGAGATCGCCTACATCACGCGGCTGCGGCTCTCCGAGCGGGTCACCGGCGAGGGCATGCCGAAGGTCCATGGGCGGCTCAGCACGCACGTGCTCGACACCCATCTCGGGCGGCCCGCGGTGGGGCTGGCCGTCGAGCTTTACGAGCAGGCGGGCGAGCGCTATATCCGAATCGCCACAGCGGTCACGAATGCCGACGGCCGGACCGACAAGCCGCTGATCGGCGAGCGGCCGCTGCCCATCGGGCGCTACGAGCTGCGCTTCGCGGTGGGTGACCATTACCGCAGCAGGGGTATCGAAAGCGGCGATCCGCCGTTCCTCGACATCGTGCCTTTGCGCTTTTCCGTGTCCGAGCCGGAGGGGCATTATCACGTCCCTCTGCTCTGCACGCCCTGGAGCTATTCGACCTACCGCGGAAGTTGATGGAGGAAATCATGACCACGTACAGCGATGTCTCCCTGATGATCGACGGCGCCTGGACCAAGGGCGCCAACGGCCGGACGATTCCGGTCGTCAATCCCGCGACCGAGGAGGTGATCGGCACCGTGGCGCACGCCGAGAAGGCCGATCTCGATCGCGCGCTTGCCGCCGCCGAGAAGGGCTTCCGGGCATGGCGCAAGGTCTCGCCGTTCGACCGCTACAAGGTGATGCGCAAGGCGGCCGACCTGATCCGCCAGCGGGCCGACGAGATCGCGCCGATCATGACCATGGAGCAGGGCAAGCCGGTGATCGAGGCCAAGGGCGAGACGCTGCTCGCCGCCGACATCATCGATTGGATGGCCGAGGAAGGCCGCCGCACCTACGGCCGCATCGTGCCCGCGCGCATGGAGAACGTGCACCAGCTGGTGATGAAGGAGCCGGTCGGCCCGGTCGCGGCCTTCACGCCGTGGAACTTCCCGATCAACCAGGTGGTGCGCAAGGCCTCGGCC
>CAYZQZ010000257.1:0-3317 GCA_964480235.1 uncultured Reyranella sp.
GTCGTCCTCGACGTGGGGTTCGGCGCACCTCGAATCACCAAGGACGGGGTGACGGTCGCCGAGAGTATCGAGTTGCCCGACCGTTTCGAGAACATGGGGGCACGGCTCGTGCGGGAGGCCGCGGAGGCGGGGACGCGTGAGATTGTGCCGCTCGAAGAACTGAAGAAGTACGCCTTCAGGCTTCAATGAACTGGTAACCGGTGCAGATCCGCCCGTCGCCGCCCAGCACCAGGAAGTCGAAGCCGATAGAGATCACCTCTCCTCCTGCGGCGGGCAGCATCTCCCAGCGCAGCTTGATCGTGCCGTGATGTCCGTCGACACCATCGCGCAGGCGAAACACGTTGCCCTTCTCCTTGACCCACTTCTCGTAGGCACTGGCGACGCGAGTCTCGATGCCGGCGTGGCCGACCGCCTCGATGGTGCGCCCCAGATGATGGGCGTCTTCCTGCCACAGCGCCCGGATCGTAGCGCGGCGTCTTTCGGCGTCGGGTTCGTTCCATATCCCGATGTAGCGGTCGACGAAGCTCTGAATGTCGGTCATGTCGCTCTCCTTGTCGCTGGAGAGATGCGCCTGCATCGTGCAGGGCGCGATGACATCGGAGGTAATTGAGACGAACAAACGTCCTCACCTCGCCTGCGCCCGGTCGGCTGCCCCGCCAGGAGATCAGTCCGCCGCGCAGGCTGTTGGCGGCAGCAGAGTTTCGAGGGCGGCGGCGACCCGACGCCACTCCTCTTCGAGGGCCGCAATGCCGGCGGCGCTGCGCGACAGTTCGAGCTTCTCGGCGAGGTCGCCCAGCCGTTCGGCGCATACCGAGCGCGCCGTGCCCTTCAATTTGTGAGCCAGGCGCTTGAGGCGCTCGCCGTCGTTCAGCGATTCGGAGATCTCGCGGATCAGCCCTTCCCCCACACCGGCGAAGCGGCGGAGCACGCTGTCGACCACGTCCTGGTTGCCGCCGACCATCTCGAGAAGCTGGCCGCGGTCGATCGGATCGCTCTCCGGCGCAAGCGCAGCTGCCGCGACCCGCACGGCCGGCGCAGCCGTCCAGTGCTCGAGGGTCTCCTGCAGCCGGCGCAGCATGAGCGGCTTGGTGAGATAGTCGTCGACGCCGGCCGCGATCGCCTGCTCGTCGACGCCGCGGCGGGCATTTGCCGTGAGCGCCACGATAGGCGTCCGGCGGCGGCCCCTCAGCGCTTCCTCTGCGCGAATCTGCCGGGTCATTTCGAGCCCGTCCATGCAGGGCATGTAGATGTCGGAGATGACCAGGGCGTAGAACTGCGAGCGCCACTTGGCCAGTCCCTGCAGCCCGTCGGCCGCCGTATCGTGCGGCACGCCGAGCGTTTTCAGCTGCTCGCACAGGACATGGAGGTTGAGCTCGGAATCGTCGACCACCAGCACCGTGCGCGAGAGTGGTTCGCTCCCGCCGAACGGCGTGGCAGTTGGCGCAGTCACCGCAGCCGCCGGCTTGCGGCCGATGCCGAGTTCCAGCAGCACCGTGAAGGTCGAGCCCCCGCCCGGTTCGCTGTCGACGGTAACGTCGCCCGCCATCATCCGGGCGAGGCGTCGGACGTTGGCGAGGCCGGAGGTCTGGTCAGCCGCGTCGGCGCCGTCGCTCACCGCCACCGGCAGGAATAGTCGATCGATTTCCTCCTGGCTGAGGCCGGGGCCCGTGTCCGTCAACGACAGTTCGAGTCTGAGACGATCTTCGCCGGCCGCGTGCCCACGCGCCGCGATGGCGATCCGGCCAGTCTCGGTCGATTTGATCGCATGGTCGACCAGATCAAGCAGCACCTGCCGCACCCGCATGACGTCTCCGCACAGCAGATCAGGCGTGTCGGGCGCGACCTCGGAGACAAGGGCAAGCCGCTTGCGCTCGGCATGGGCTGCCAGCGCATCGCACTCGCCGGAGATCAGGTCGCGTAGGGAAAACGGTGCTTCTTCCAGGGTCGTGCCGGCCTCGTTGTGGGCGCGACTCATGACATCGTCGAGTACCCCCAGCACCGCCGTCGCCGAAAGCTGAACGGTGTGCACGAGGCGTTTCTGGTGCTCGGTCAGGCTCTCCCGCTCGAGCAACTCGGCAGTGCCGACGACGCCGTTCAGTGGCGTGCGCAGCTCGTGGCTGAGTCGCGCCAGGAAAGCTGCGCGCGAGCGCTCGTTGGCCTGGGCGACAAGACGGGCGTCGAAATGGTGAGGCGCAGCGCGACCGCCCTGCTCCGGCCGCACGTCCTCCTGCTGGTCTTGGGTCGCCTGATTTGCAGCAACGCTCTCCGCCGTCAACAGCCGCCGGGCGATCAGGCGCCTGGTTTGGCGGCGAGCATCGAAAGCCGCGACGTTGAACAACACCAGCAGCAGCGCCAGCAGGAGAACCAGCGCCGCCGGCACGCCGCCGCGGCCTCCCTGCAACAGCACGACCACAATCGGACCGACGAGGGCTGCGACCGAGAGAAGGAACTGGCCGGCATCCCAGCGCGAAGGCACCAGAGTGACGACGAAGCATACTGTGACCAGCAGTATTGTGCGCTGCAGGTCGCCCGGAAGCAGGCTGAACATCGCCGCGGTCAGGCCCTGCGCCAGACATCCCGTGACGATTGCCAAGGTGGCGAGCGTTCGCCACGTGCGGTCGCTGAGAAGCACGGGCACACGGCGATAACCTTCCTGCAAGAGGATCTGGCCGAGCGCCGCGATGAACAACAGCAGCGCTGAGGCGCCGTACATCCAGATCGGCGCGCTGTCGCGGTAGAGGAAGGCGGCGGCGAGCTGCGTAACCGGAAAGATCACCAGCCAGGTGCGCAGCGGCAGCAGGATGAGCTGCTGCGTCACACCCTGTTCGATGCGCGCCTGATGGATACGCGATTGATCTACGTCGGTCGTGCTCGTGCTTGTCATGCACGATCATGTAACAAAGGCACGTATCGCCGATGTGTCGCGGCCGAGGCGTTGGTATCGCTGTTGCGTAATGTTGTGAACAGTCGAGCCCGGCTGCCTCGCGCCAGACCGGGCCGCCTCAGGCGTTGCCGAAAATCGCGTGTTTGACCTTGTCGCCAGGCTTGATGCCCAGCAGGCGGGCGCTGCCGCCGTTGATCTCCAGTACGCCGCGCACCGGGAACTGGCTGGGAATCGTGTCGGTCGAAAGAGGAACGGCATTGGAGTGCACGTGCTTCACCGTTCCGTCGCCCGCGATGAACACCATGTCGAGCGGGATCAGCGTGTTCTTCATCCAGAAACTGACCGGTCGCTCCTCGTGGAAATCGAACAGCATGCCTTCATAGGGGCCGAGCTGCTTGCGGTACATCAGGCCGCGCTCGCGCTGCGGCTCGGT
>CAYZQZ010000257.1:3417-6118 GCA_964480235.1 uncultured Reyranella sp.
GAGCGAATCTCGATGACTTGCAGGCCCTTCTGGCCCTCGGCGATGCGGATCATCACCTTTTGGCCAGGCGCCAGCGAGTCCATGCCATGACGTCGCAAGACGGCAGCATGCACGAAGATATCGCCGTCGGCGGCCTCGCGCGTGACGAAGCCGTAGCCTCGTTCGTTATTGTACCATTTGACCAGGGCGCCGATGTAATCCCCCATCGCGACTCCATCGGGTATCGGCGGAGGCTTGGGCGCATCGGCCACCGCGGTCGAGGCGTCAACCTCGATCACCTTCATGACCTGCCAGCCCTTGGGGCCGCGCACGCCGGCGCACACAACTGTCGCTCCAGGCTTGAGATCCTCATGCCCGGATTGGCGTAGTGTCGTCACATGCAGGAACGCGTCGCTATTGTCGCCTTCGAGGGCCAGAAACCCGTAGCCCTTTACAGCGTTGAACCACTTCACTCGACCACGCAGCTCAGTCGATGCGCTGTCCCCGCCCGTATCTCCCTGTTGGGTCGTCATTCAGAAACGATCCCGTGTTGTTATGAAGAAACCTTACCAGCCTCGGGGTCGGGTGCAACGTCCTATTGTCGAATATAAAGGCCGATGGTCGAGGACCTCATCGCAAATGCAGTCAGGAGGAAATTAGGATGTTCAGGACGGATTTGTTTGCGGGCAAACGCTTCCTTGTCACCGGAGGCGGTACCGGCCTTGGCCGCATCATGCTTGAGAAATTCGTCGAACTTGGCGCCGATTGCGTGATTTGCGGCCGCCGCGGCAGCATCCTGGAAGAGACGGCCAAGGAGGTGATGGCCAAGCATCCCGGCCGCACCGTCGAGACGCATGCCGTCGATATCCGTGTCGCCACCGCCGTCGAGGAGATGATCGACCGCATATGGGCCAACGGGCCGCTCGATGGATTGGTCAACAATGCTGCCGGAAATTTCATATCCCAGACCAAGGACCTCAGCCCGCGCGCCTTCGACGCCATCGCCAACATCGTGCTGCACGGCACGTTCTACGTGACCAACGCCTGTGGCAAACGCTGGATCGCCGAACAGCGCAAGGCGAGCGTGATCAGCATCCTCACCACCTGGGTGTGGACCGGCAGTCCATTCGTGGTGCCCTCAGCGATGTCCAAGGCCGGCGTAGCGGTCATGACCCAGAGTCTCGCCGTCGAATGGGGCCGCCATGGCATCCGGCTCAACGCGATCGCCCCGGGCCCCTTCCCGACCGAGGGCGCCTGGGCGCGCCTCAACCCGATGGGTGACAGCGACAACCGCTACAAGAACCGCAATCCGCTCGGCCGGGTCGGCAAGCCGCACGAACTCGCCAACATGGCCGCGTTCCTGATGAGCGACGAGGTCGAGTACATCAACGGCGAGGTCATCGCGATCGACGGCGGCATGGGCATAATGGGGAACGGCACGTTCTCGAACATGCTGAGCCACACCGAGGACGACTGGCGGCGCATTCGCGAGGCCATCCAGTCGACCAATGCCTCCGACCGCGCCAAGCGGACCTAGAAGCAAGCAACTGGACAGCGCGGTCAGGCGAGCGCTGCCGCCAGCGTGCGGTGGAAATGCACGATCGCGCTTTCGTATTTGCCGAAGGTGAAGGCGTCATTGGCACCGCTCGCCAGACCGCGCTGGATCGCCTCGACAACGGCGCGATCTTCCCGCGCGCCGGTATTGCCGACGAAGTCGGCATCGCGCCTGGCCTCGGCCAGCGCCACCGGATCGTCACCGCCGCCGTTGCTCAGGGTATAGGTGTGTTGACGCGTGCGGTCGACCGAGAGCGGCTCCAGCACCACCACGTTGGTGTGGCGCGACAGCACGGTGACCAGCACGTTGGGAAACAAGTGATAGACGTAGGTCAGCAGGCCTTCGACACGTCGCTCGGCCGGCGGCACCTTCTCGAGCTTCCGGATGCGTTGGAACGGATAGGTCACACGGCTATGACGGCCGAAGATGTCGATCACATTCAGGTTGTCGAAGCCGTACGGCAGAAAGCTCTCGGGGTGCGTCGACTTGATGTGATAGCCCTCGATGAAACTCTCGAGAAGGATCTTCCAGTTCACGTCGAACTCCCGCTCGACCGTGCTGAACAGCCGCTGGTCGGGCCGGATCAGCCCCTCCAATCCATCGAGTGAATCGTCGCTCAGGGCCGGGCTGTCCTGGGTTACGAACACCAGGCCGAAGCGCTCGGTCGTGGCGAGCGGCACCAGCGGATGATCTTCCTTGTCAAAACCTGGAAAACCTTCCTGGTGCGGGATGTGGCGCAGGCTGCCTTCCAGATTGTAGGTCCAGCCATGATATCGGCAGACGAAGGCCCGCTGGCAGCCGGTGCCCGTGGCGACCTGCATGCCGCGATGCCGGCAGGCATTGCGGAAGGCCCGGACCTTGCCGTCGGCACCGCGCACGGCCACCACCGGGGTGCCGGCGGCCTCTCTGGCGAGGAAGGAGCCCGCCTCGGACAGTGCCGAAGCGGGGCAGAACGGAGTGGGCGAGCGGCGCAGCACCCGCTCGACCTCCGCCGCCAGCCGCTCGGGCGATCGGTAATTGGCCACCGGCTCGCGCCATATGGCGTCGCCCAGATCCGTGGTTCCCTTGGCGATATGATCGAGCACACGCTGAGCAACCGACCGGTCATCCATCCCTGGCTTCATTGGACACGACCTCGAAGTGCCTATGCGTGCAAGCATACGCCGG
>CAYZQZ010000258.1:0-6038 GCA_964480235.1 uncultured Reyranella sp.
GAGACCGGCGCCGGCGGTTCAGCGCCCAAGCACGTCGAGCAGTTCCAGCACGAAGGCTATCTGCGCTGGGACTCTCTGGGCGAATTCCTCGCGCTGGGCGCGTCCCTGGAGCATCTGGCGCAGAGAACCGGCAACGAGGACGTGAAGGTACTGGCCGAAACCCTGGACGAAGCCAACGGCAAGATCCTCGAGAACAACCGCTCCCCGGCACGCAAGGTCGGCGAGCTGGATAATCGCGGCAGCCATTTCTACCTTGCCCTGTATTGGGCCCAGGCCCTCGCCCGCCGCGACAACAGCACGGCCCTGTCTGCCCGCTTCAAGCCTCTGGCGAAGTCGCTGGAGGAGAACGAGGCCAAGATCGATGCCGAGTTGATCGCCGCGCAAGGCAAGCCGGTGAATACCGGCGGCTACTACCTGCCAGACCAGACCAAGACGTCGGCGGCAATGCGGCCGAGTGCGACGTTGAACGCGGCGCTCGCCAAGCTTTGACGCAACGCGTCGTCGGCGGGGCCGATGGCTGTCGCGGCGGCTGGGTGATCTGCCGGCGCGACAGCGACGGTTCGCTGGACATAAGAGTCGTCAAGACCCTCGCAGAAGCCTGCGAGGGTCTTTCCGTTCTGGCGGTCGACATGCCGATCGGCCTGACGGACACCCCATTTCCTGGGCGAGCCTGCGAGCCGGAGGCCCGCGCGCTATTGCCCGGCAAGGCGAGTTCGGTGTTCCCCACCCCTTGCCGGCCGGCGCTCGCCTGCACCACTCATGCCGAAGCCAATGCCACGAGCCGCAGGCTGGGCAAGGGTCTCAACCGGCAGACCTTTCATCTCTTTCCCAAAATGCGCGAGATCGACATGTTGATGCGCGGCAGCCGCAAGCTGCGCCGCGTCATCTACGAAGCGCACCCGGAACTCGCCTTTGCACGCATGAATGGCGGCCAGCCGGTGCGGAGCAAGAAGCGTCAGCCGGAAGGTTTCGAAGAACGGCTGAAACTGCTGCACAGGCATGGCTTCAGGACGAAGATCGAACGGCTTTCCGGTGCTGCGCGCGACGACATTCTCGATGCGATCGCCGTGTGCCGAACGGCGATGTTGATCGCAGCCGGAACGGCGACACGTCTGGGTCCCGCGCGCGCGCGCGACACCCATGGCTTGCCTATGAATATCTGGTTCTAGCGGGACCGGGCGCAGCGGCCCGATCGCTATTCGGGCTTGATGCCTGCGGCGTTGAGCACCGGGACCCAGATCGGCTCCTGCACCTTCAGCCAGTCCGCCAACTGCTGCGGCGTGCCGCCCATTGCGACGAAGCCGCGCTTCTTGAGATCCTCCTTGGCCTCCGGGGTCGCGACCGCGGCGTTGAGAGCGGCATTGAGCTTGTCGATCACCGGCTGCGGCGTGCCGGCCGGCGCCAGCAGCGTGTAGACGATCATGCCATCGACATCGCCAAACCCAAGCTCCTTGAAGGTCGGGATATCGGGCGCCATCGACGAACGTTCGAGCGATGCCATGGCATAGGGCTTGAGCTTGCCCGCCTGAATCTGCTGCACCACGCTGGTGATGCTCGACATGCCGAGCTTGATGTGGCCGCCCAGCAGATCGGTGACCAGCGGGCCGGTGCCACGAAACGGCACGTGCGTCAGCTTCAGGCCGTTCAACATCGCGAACTGTTCGGTCGACAGGTGCATCGGCGTCGTCAGGCCCGCCGTGCCGTACTGCACCGAACCCGGCGCCGCCTTGGCGGCAGCCACCAGCGCCTTGAGATCGGCCCAGGGCGCGTCGGCACTGCCGACCAGCACGGATTCCTGCTTGGCGATGAAGCCTACCGGGGCAAATGCTGTCTTGGCGTCGAAGCCGAGCTTGGCGACGATGTGCGGATAGAGCGGCAGATTATTGGCGCCGACCACCAGCCAATGACCGTCGGCCGGCTGCTTGGCGACGAATTCGTGGGCGATGCTGCCGCCGCCGCCGCCCTTGTTGTCGACGACGATGGTTCCGCCGAGCGCCTTCTGCATTGCTTCCTGGACGGCGCGTGCCAGCGCGTCGGTGCCGCCGCCCGGCGGAAACGGCACGACGACGTGAACGGGCTGCGATGGAAATGCCTGAGCGTGGGCCGCTCCCCCACTCATTGCGGATGCAGCGAGCGAGGAAGCGAGGAAGTGCCGGCGTGTGGTCATCGGTTGCTCGGAAGCAATGCGACAGCAATGGTGCCGCCGACTTGCAACGGCTTGCCAACTGGCGATACGCCGCCGACATCGGCGCTGGTCGCGACCGTTTTCATCTCTTCCTCCCTGATCGATCCATTCGATGATGGGACCTTGAAGGAAGCCTACTGTCCACAACCTGTGCTGCAAACGCCTTTCGGCGTCAGGTCATGCCCAGCGCGTGCTTGTAGACATCGAGCAAAGTCTCCTGCTCGGCCCGGTCGGCAGCATCCATTTTCCGCAGCGAAACGACTTTCCGCATGGTCTTGACGTCGTAGCCGACGCCCTTGGCCTCGCTATAAACGTCCCGAATGTCGCTGCCGAGAGCGTGCCGTTCTTCCTCGAGCTTTTCGATGCGCTCGACGAAGCTCTTCAGCCGATCGGCCGAAATCGGTCCGGCCTTGGTCTTCTTCGAAACAGCGCTTCCGTCCGGCATGGTCCTGAACTCCGTGAACTAGTCGGCCGGACCATAGAAGTGCAGGGCCGGTTGGCTCAACGCCGACCATGCCTTGAAAGACGGGGATAACGGGGAGCGTCTTTCCCGGTGCCTCTTTCAGCTCGGCTCAGTGCTTGTGACCAGCCTTGTCGAAAGCCTTCTTCTGGTCGCCCGACGCGTCCTTCTGGTACTTCGCCTTCCACTCGTCGTAAGGCATCCCATAGACGATCTCGCGCGCCTTGGGATCAGCGACCTCGATACCCTTCTTGCCGGCTTCTTCCCGGTACCAGCGCGACAGGCAGTTGCGGCAGAAGCCCGCCAGATTCATCAGGTCGATGTTCTGCACGTCCGTGCGCTCCTGCAGGTGCGCGACCAGTCGACGGAAGGCGGCGGCTTCAAGTTCGGTCTTGGTCTTGTCATCCATGACGATCTCCTCGGCTGGTTCCGGATATAGGCTCAGGCCAGTGCCGTCGCAACGGCGGCGCCGATCGGCGCGGCGAGCCGACGTCCCCAGTCCCGTGCCTTGGCCGGCGTGTTCATCAGGTCCTGACGGATCTCCAGCGAGCAATGCGGCAGCGCGCGCGTGCGGGCGTGCGAATTGAGGGTGTACTCGTACGACGCCCGGGCCGAATAAGGCTCGTTGTCGCCCACGATCAGAGACGTGTCTTTGCGCAGTTCCGCCAGCAAGGGCTCGGGCAGGCGCCCGTCTTCGTTCCACAACACGCCGACATGCCAGGGTCGCTTGAAACCGTTCATCTCCGGCGTGAACGAATGCACCACCAGAAGGCCGATCTTGCGACCACCTGCAGTCAGTCGATCGAGGTGCCGGTCGATCTCGCGATGGTAAGGCCAGAAGCAGGCATCGGCGCGCGCCGCGGCACGTTCCTTCGTCAGGCCGACATTGGCCGGCACGCGCGTGCCGTCGCTGACCTCGGGGGTGGATCCTTCGCCGCCCGGCCAGCGATTGCAGTCGATCACGAGTCGCGAATAGCCAGACGCGACCAAAGGCGCATCGAGAAGTCGCGCAAGCTCGATCGCACAGTCGAGCCCACCGATGTCCCAGCCGATGTGGCGCGAAAGTTCGGCATCGGAGATGCCCAACGTGCCGAGCGACTTCGGCACCGCCTTGCTGGCGTGGTCGCAGAGCAGCAACAGAGGTGCCTTGCCGCCTTCGTTGTGGACGGTGAAGGGCGGCGGATCTCCCGGCCCGAGTAACGATCCTGAGGGGAGTGGTTGCATCGCGCCCCTATAGTGTGAAGATTGCGCAAATGAAAGATGCCGACGCCCGTGCCCTGTTGCGCGACTTGTTCGATGCAGCACTTGCCGTCGCCCGCCCCGCCACCTGCCTCGCGCCCTACATCGACGCGCTGAAGCCTCCGAAGGGCCGCACCGTGGTCGTCGGCGCCGGCAAGGCAAGCGCTGCCATGGCCAAAGCGCTGGAAGATCGCTGGCAGCATCCATTGGAAGGCATAATCGTGACCCGCTACGGCTATAGCGAACCTTGCAAGCGGATCGAGATCGTCGAGGCCGCTCATCCCGTTCCCGATGCAAAAGGTAGTGCCGCTGCCGGCCGGCTGCTCGACAAGGTCAGGGGCTTGTCCCCTGACGACCTCGCGCTGTGCCTGATCTCGGGCGGCGCCTCGGCATTGATCACCCTGCCGGCCCCCGGGCTGACGCTGTCGGACCTGCAGGAGGTCAACCGCGAACTGCTAAGGTCGGGCGCGCATATCGGCGACATGAACACCGTGCGAAAGCATCTGTCGGCGATCAAGGGCGGACGTCTCGCGGTGGCCGCACAGCCTGCTCACGTTCTCGCCTGGATGATCTCGGATGTGCCCAACGACGATCCCGGCGTGATCGGCTCCGGCCCGACCGTGGCCGACCGCACGACGTTCGCCGATGCGCTTGCCGTGATCGCCAGATACCGAATGACGGTTCCCGCTGCCGTGAAGGCACATCTCGAGAAGGGTGCTGCCGGCCAGATCGAGGAAACGCCGAAGCCGGGCGATCCACGTCTCGCCCATGTCGACAACATCCTGGTCGCGACGCCAAGGCGCTCACTGGAAGCCGCCGCCGCGGCCGCCCGCAACCGCGGCTGCGAGGTCGTGATGCTGGGCGACAATCTCGAAGGCGAGGCGCGCGACCTTGGCGCCCAGCATGCCCGGCAGGCGCTTGCGCTCAGGCCGGCCAGGCCGACGGTCATCCTGTCCGGAGGCGAAACCACCGTGACCGTGCGCGGCAAGGGTCGAGGCGGCCGCAATGTCGAGTATCTGATGGCCGAGGCGATCGCGGCCGGCGGTTCTCCCAAAATCTGGGGTCTTGCGGCAGATACCGACGGCGTCGATGGCGCCGAGGACATCGCGGGTGCGATCTTCACACCGGACACGCTGGCGCGTGCCCGGGGCAAGGGACGTGACCCGCAAGCCATGTTGGACGACAACGACGGCCACGGCTTTTTCAGTATGCTGGGCGACTCCCTTGTCACTGGGCCGACGCGCACCAACGTCAACGATTTCAGAGCAACGTTGGTGATGCCATGACCGTGTATCCAGGCTCCTGCCACTGTGGTGGCATCAAGATCGCCTTCACATCGGACAAGAAGCCTGAGGAGATGCGGGTGGGCAGGTGCGGCTGCACCTTCTGTCGCCGGCATGGCGCCCGAACCCTGGGCGATCCGGCGGGATCGGTGGAGTTCCGTGGCACGGCCAGCCGCTACCGGTTCGGCCTCGGAATAGCCGACTACCTGCTCTGCCCCAAGTGCGGCGCCTATGTTGGCGCAATGATGGAAGACGAAGGCCGCACTATCGGCATCGTCAATGTCAACTCGCTCGATGTGCGGGATTCCTTCGATCCGGCCCCGCCTCTGCATCACTACGACAGGGAAGATGTCGAACGCCGGCGAAACCGGCGCCGAAAGTTCTGGATGAAGGCAACACTGATCGCCTAACGTCCCGCCATGGCAATTCTGGGCGTCATCGCCGACGATTTCACCGGCGCTACCGATATCGCGGGCATGCTGGTCAAGGGCGGCATGCGCACCATCCAGACCATCGGCGTGCCAGCAATGGGTACGATCCCGGATGACGTCGACGCGGTCGTCGTGGCGCTGAAGAGCCGGTCGATCGCTGCCAACGACGCCGTCGACCAGTCTCTTGCCGCGCTCAAGGCCCTGCAGGCGGCGGGCTGCGTGCGCTTCTTCTTCAAATACTGCTCGACCTTCGATTCGACCGATGCCGGCAATATCGGTCCGGTGGGCGATGCACTGATGGATGCGCTGGGCACCAAGCAGGCGATCTACTGCCCCGCTTTCCCCGAGAACGGCCGCACGATCTTCTTCGGCCATCTCTTCGTCGGTGACATCCTGTTGTCGGACTCGCACATGCGGCATCATCCGCTCAATCCGATGAC
>CAYZQZ010000259.1:0-6017 GCA_964480235.1 uncultured Reyranella sp.
GAAGGCCGACAGCACGAGCTTGGGCCGCGCCTTGGTGGCCTTCGCCTTGGGCAGCGGCGGGGCGTCGAGGAACACCTCGAACGCGGCCACGGGACCCTTGAGGTCCGCCGCCGCCGTCAGCTCGGGATGCAGTTCGCCGAACTGAGCCATCACGCGGTCGCCGAGCTTGATCACGCCGGAGCGGCCGGGGTGATACCAGTCGGGCGCACCGGGCTGCGTCGTGAGATTGTCCGGCGCGCCGATCGCGGCCAGCACGGAGAGCGCGTCGGCCTTGGCGTCGAACGCATCGACGGGGCGGGCGGGGCCCGCCCAGTTGCGCGGCACCGCCATGTTGTGGCGCAGGCCGGCCGCCATCATGCGCTGGCCGGCGGGCGTGGCGTCCTTGTATTGCGGGCCGACCTCGAACAGTGCCGGGTCGGCCAGGCCACGCGCCTCGTTGCGCGAGGCCGCGTCGATCAGGTTGGGCAGGATCGAGGGCCGCATCGTGTCGAGCGTGGCGTCGATCGAGTTCAGCAGCCGCAGATCCTCGGCGCCGCCGCCGAAGCGTTCGGCCTGTTTGCGCGGCAGGAACGACCAGGTCACGGCCTCGTTCATGCCGCGCTCGGCCAGCGCCCGGCGGGCCTGCGGCACGCGGCGCTGCATCGGCGAGCGCACCGGCTTCGATGTCGCCGACAGCCGCGGCAGCGAGGTCGTCGGAATGTGGTCGAAGCCGTGCACGCGCGCGACCTCTTCCACGAGATCGGCTTCGCCCACGATGTCGGGCCGCCACGACGGCACCGCGGCCGTCCACGGGCCGTTGCCGGAGACCTTGAAGCCGAGCTTGGTCAGGATGTCGGCCGTCTCCCCGGCGGGCACGTCGATGCCGGTCAGCGTCTTCACGCGATCGGCGCGCAGGCCGAAGTCGCGCTGCCAGTTCGGCATCACGCCGCTTTGCACGATCTCGCTCGCCTCGCCGCCGCAGAGTTCCAGGATCAGGCGCGTCGCGACCTCGGCGCCCCAGTACACCGACTCCGGATCGATGCCGCGTTCGAAGCGGTAGCGCGCGTCCGACAGGATCGCGAGCTTGCGGCCCGAGGCGGCGGTACGGATCGGATCGAAATAGGCGACTTCGAGGAAGACCTCGGTGGTGTCGGCCTGAACACCGGTATCCTCGCCGCCCATGATGCCGCCCAGGCCATGGACCGCGCTCGCATCGGCGATCACGGAGATCGAGGGATCGAGCTCATAGGTCTTGCCGTCGAGGGCCAGGATCTTCTCGCCCTCGCGCGCCTGCCGCATGACGAGGTCGCCGGCGAGCTTTCTCGCATCGAACACGTGGAGCGGCCGGTTGAGGTCGTAGGTCACGAGGTTGGTGATGTCGACCAGGGTCGAGATCGGCCTGAGACCGATCGCCTTCAGCCGGCGCTGCAGCCAGTCGGGCGAGGGGCCGTTCTTCACGCCGCGGAAGTGACGGCCGACCACGATCGGGCAGGGGCTGTCGGGCGTGGCCTCGTAGCCGTGCGTCCACTTGATCGGGCTCTGGTACGTGCCGGCGATCTTGGTTGCCTTCATCGGCTTCAGCGTGCCGAGGCCGGCCGCCGCGAGGTCGCGGGCGATGCCGTGAACGCCCAGGCAATCGCCGCGGTTGGGCGTCACCTTGATCTCGATCACCGGATCGTCGAGGCCGAGCGCCTCGGCCGCCGCCATGCCGGTCGCGGTGTCGGCCGGCAGGTCGATGATGCCGCTGTGGTCGTCGCCCAGCTGCAACTCGCGGAGAGAGCACAGCATGCCGTTGCTTTCCTCGCCGCGGATCTTGCTCGCCTTGAGATGCAGGTCGGTGCCGGGAATGTAGCTGCCGGTCGGGGCGAACACGCCCTTCATGCCGGTGCGCGCGTTGGGCGCGCCGCACACGACCTGGAGCACGCCCGAGCCGGTGTCGACCTTGCAGACGCGCAGCCGGTCGGCGTTCGGGTGCTGCACCGCCTCGACGACGTAGCCGACCACGAAGCCCTTCAGCGTCTCGGCCGGGTTGGTGATGCCCTCGACCTCGAGGCCGAGCATCGTCAGCGCGTCGCGCACCTCGGCGAGCGTGGCAGTGGTGTCGAGATGTTCCTTCAGCCAGGAGAGCGTGAATTTCATCGCGCGACTCCTTCCAGGGCGGAGAAGCCGTAGTGGCGCAGCCAGCGCAGGTCCGAATCGAAGAAGCTGCGCAGGTCGGGGATGCCGTATTTCAGCATCGCGATGCGATCGATGCCCATGCCGAAGGCGAAGCCCTGGTAGATCGCGGGATCGAGGCCGCAGTTGCGGATGACGTTGGGATGGACCATGCCGGAGCCTAGGATCTCCAGCCACGAATCGCCGGCGCCGATCCTGAGTTCGCCGTCCTTCCACGAGCAGCCGATGTCGACCTCGGCCGACGGTTCGGTGAACGGAAAGTAGGACGGGCGGAAGCGCAGCGGCAGGTCGTCGACCTCGAAGAAGGCGCGGCAGAAATCGACCAGGCAGCCCTTGAGATGGCCCATGTGCGTCGTGCGGTCGATCACCAGTCCCTCGACCTGGTGGAACATCGGCGTGTGGGTGGCGTCGTTGTCGATGCGGAAGGTGCGGCCGGGCACGATGATGCGCAGCGAGCCGCCGTCGGCCAGCATTTTCTGCACGTCCTTGCTCAGCATCGTGCGCGCCTGCACCGGAGACGTGTGCGTGCGCAGCACCATCGGCGTGCCGTCGGCGCGCGGCGGCAGGTAGAACGTGTCCTGCATCTGCCGCGCCGGATGGTCGGGCGGAATGTTGAGGGCGGTGAAGTTGTGCCAGTCGTCCTCGATGTCGGGACCGTCGGCCCAGGTGAAACCCATCTCGCCGAAGATCGCGCCCAATTCGTCCATCACCTGGCCGATCGGGTGCAGCGTGCCGGGACCCGCCTGGCCGAAATCCGGGCGCGTCGGCAGGCTGACATCGATCTTCTCGCTGGCGAGCTTGGCGGCCAGCGCGGCGCTGCCGAGCTTGTTCTTGCGCGCGTCGAGCGCCGCTTCGATCTCGCCCTTGAGCTGATTGACCCGGGCGCCGAATTCCTTGCGCTGCTCAGGCGCCAGTGCACCCAGCGTCTTCATCAGGCCGGTAACCGTGCCCTTCTTGCCCAGCGCCGCAACGCGGGCGGCGTCGAGGGCGGCGAGGTCCGCTGCCTTTTCGACGGCGCCCAGCGCCTCGCTGCGTATGGCCGAAAGATCTTCCATCTCTCGCTCTCCGACTCTCGACACGAAAAAAGGGAGCCTGCGGTCCAGGCTCCCTCTTCGAATTTGCTATCCGCCGCGCGTGACGCGCGAAAGACTACTTGAGGGCGGCCTGGGCCTGGTCGACCAAAGCCTTAAACGCCGCCGGCTCGCGCATGGCGAGGTCGGCCATCACCTTGCGATCCATTTCGATGCCGGCCTTGAGCACGCCGTTCATGAACCTGGAGTAGGTGAGTCCGTGCTCGCGCACGGCCGCGTTGATGCGCTGGATCCAGAGCCCCCGGAACGCGCGCTTCTTGTTGCGGCGGTCGCGATAGGCGTACTGCAGGCCCTTCTCGACCTTCTCGATGCCGACGCGGAACGCCGCCTTGGCGCGGCCGCGATAGCCCTTGGCGAGTTTCAGGACCTTCTTGTGACGAGCGTGTGCAGCCACGCCCCGCTTGACGCGTGCCATGACCGATTACCTCTCGTACGGGAAGAAGTTGCGCTTGATGATGCGGGTGTCGGGTTCGGACACGATCGCCATGCCGGTGGCCTGGCGCAGGAAGCGGTTGCCCCGCTTGCTCATGCCGTGGCGCTTGCCCACGACCCCATGCTTCACTTTGCCGGATGCCGTGAAGCGAAAGCGCTTCTTGGCACCGCTCTTGGTCTTCATCTTGGGCATTTTCTTTCCTTTTCAAAGGGTTACGATAGGCGATCGAGGCAATGCCCTTTTAGGCCAGACCGCCGAAGAAGGGGGCTTATAGCCATGCCCAGAGGCCCACGCAAGCAGAGGAAATCCTTATGAAATTGGCCGGAAAGACCGCCCTGGTCACGGGCGCCCAGCAGGGCATTGGCGCGGCCATCGCTGTGGCCCTGGCCGGGGAGGGCGCGGACGTCGCTTTCACCTGGCTGGACGACCAGAAGGCGGCGGAGGGCGTGGCGTCCCGGATCAAGGCGGCCGGCCGGCGGGCGCTGATGCTCAAGGCGGATGTCTCGAAGCTCGCCGAGATCGAGACCATGGTCGTCGACACCGTGCGACAACTCGGGACGCCCGACATCCTGGTCAACAATGCCGGGGTCTATCCCCGGGTGCCGCTCCTGCAGATGAAGGAGAGCGACTGGGACTACGTGCTCGACATCAACCTCAAGGCCGGCTGCTTCGCCACCATCGCGGTGGCCAAGGCGCTGATCGCGGCGAGGAAGCCCGGCGCCGTGGTCAACCTCGCCTCGTCGGCGGTGCGGGGTGCGGTGCGCGGCGTGCACTACAGCGCCAGCAAGGGTGGCGTGGTCTCGATGACCCGGGCGCTCGCCCTCGAACTCGCGCCGCACGGCATCCGGGTGAATGCCATCGCGCCCGGCCTCACCGACACCGCCCAGCCGCGCTACGGCAACTCCGATTCCGAGTTGGTCGAGATGGCGCGCACCACGATCCCTTTGGGCGGCAAGCTGTTGACGCCCGACCAGATCGCGCGCACGGCCGTCTATCTCGCAAGCGACGACTCGAGCGCCACGACAGGGCAGGTGCTGCATGTCAATGGCGGTTCGTACATGCCCTAGTTGGAGGGACTGTTTCATGATCAAGCCAGTATCGATGATGGCGATCACCTTGGCGCTCGGCGCCTGCGTCCAGAACCAGCCGCCGCCGGTGACGAGCGGGCCGATGGATCCCAATTCGTCCACCGATTTCACGCTCGCTCTCACGCCCGAAAGCCTGTCAGGCTGCATCGATGGCGATCCCGGCATGACGCGGCCGATGAAGGTCGTGGTCGAAAGCGGGAAGGCTACTCTATGGACCGACGGCGGCATCCACTACGGCCTCGATCGCCTGGCGCCGGGCCGCTATCACGGCGGCTACCACATCGACATCACCGTCGACCTGGCAAGCAAGCCCAAGCGCGTCAGCATCGTGAACAACGCACAGACCTGCACCTGGACCGGGACGGCCGCTTAGGGGCGTCGGCCGGTTCTAACTGCAGGGCGGCTGCTTGGTGCCGGTCGTGACGAAACTGTAGATGCAGCCGCCGAACTTGCGCGGGAAGGCGCTGGCGTTGGCTGCGCCATGGCCCGTGAAGCCCGCGGGATCTGAGATGACGATCGCGTCGACGCCTGACGCGGCGAATGCCGACCTGGCGTCGTCCATGCGCCCCCCGACGTCGTAGTCGTCTTTCTCGAAGTTCACGACGACGATTCGCGGTCCTGGCTTGATGCCACGCACGACCTGCTGCCAATCCGAGCGCGCCCGCGTGACGTCGGTCATCTTCTGCACCACCCCATGGTGTGCGGCGGCGACCGAGATCACGCCGTCGACCTGGGCGCCGCGCATCGCCGCCGCCATCGATACCCAGGCGCCGGCCGACTGGCCCGCAAGTACGACCCGTTTGTAGCCCATGGCCCGCGCCTGCTTGACGGCTTCGACGAGTTGCGTGGCGTCACCCGGCCAGTCGCGGATCCATTCCCGGTCGAAGCGGTAGAGATCGTAGCCTTCAGCCGTGAAGTAGGCGACCTGACCCTGGGGCGCCGACTTCGTCGCGTCGACGCCTTCCATGTAGCCATGGCTCCAGACGACGAGTCCGGCAGCCGCCTGTGGTCCCTTGTTCGCCCAGTAAGGCTGCGGGCGCAGACGGCCGATGTTCGGCAGGACGGGCGGCGCCGCGGTTTTCCAGTCTCGGCCGTCGAGCACGATATTGTTGACGGCGTAGAGCGTGCACTTGGCCTTGGCGTTGTCCTCGCAGTACTTCAGGCCGCGCTCGATCGCGCCGGCCGGGTCGGCACCGGGGGCACCGGTCCATGAATAGCCGCGCCCGTTCGGCGCCAGCATGAAGACGCGCT